>CANHIV010000102.1 GCA_947460525.1 Flavobacteriales bacterium | reverse complement strand
TCTGTGAGCATTTCCAATACACAGATTCTTGTTGCTGGAACCACTGGCTCCGGAAAGTCCAACTTGCTCGCCGTTTTGATTAACGAAATCAGGTCACTTTCAGTAGACACAAGTTACCCAGTGAATTTTTTACTATTTGACTACAAGGGCGAATTCAGTGATCCAGCAAATAACGAATGGCTTTCTCTTTTTGAAGTGGATCGTAGCAGCATACTTGATCCGATCAAACAACCGTTGCCCTTTAACCCCTTCAAGGACTTCACTGGAAAGACTCAGAATGAGATCAATCTATATAGCACAGAGCTAGCCAATGCTTTGTCCTCAATAGACAACACAAAAATTAGCGCAAATATGAGCAACCGGCTTTCGGAAGCCATTATCAATTCATACAAGCGCAATCAAAACAAGAGTATTTCATTCGATCAGATTCTGAAAGAATACACAAATCTTCAAAGCGATAATGACAAAGACAAGGACGACAGCATTAAGTCAGTACTGAAGCAACTGATCCGGAATAATCTCTTCAGCAAAGAGGATTCCGTCAATTTGATCAAGGAAAGTCTCATCATCAAAATGGACTCTTTCCCCAAGGACGGTCCGCTTGCTAAAGCTATCGTTTATTTCATCATATCTAAACTCAACACCATTTACGAGAAGTTGCCAAAGCAGGCAGTAAATGAGCAGTACGTTGAGTTAAGACACTTTACCATAATTGATGAAGCTCATTACATGCTTGGTTTTGATAACAAGCCACTTCGTGACCTTATAGCGGTTGGTCGGAACAAAGGTTTGAGCATCATCTTGGCTACACAGAATATGGATAGTTTCAAAAGCGAATATTTCGATTTCTATGCGAATGCTCAGTACCCGCTCATTATGAAACAGCAGTCCATCAACGATGGAGTAATTAAGGATCTTTTCGGTGTATCAGGCAAAGAATTCCAAGAAATCAAAGAAGCGATCGGCAGCCTTCAAAAAGGAGAATTGATTATAAAAAACCCAACGGCAATTACGCTTGGAATGGGCAAGAAATACAAGAAGATTAAGGTTAAACATTTGATATAAACATGAACTTAACTAAACTGAGAATTATCAACTTTCGTGGAATTCAAGATGTCGATTTTCTTGTTTCTGATTTCACGACAATTATCGGACAGAATAATGCTGGGAAATCAAGCGTATTGAGAGCAATAGATATTCTTTGTAATAACGGCACACCAGAATTCGAAGAAATTCTTAATAAGTCTCATGGCGTAAAAATGGAGATAATCGGGACATTCGAAAATATCCAGGATTGGGAAAGAGATACGCCGGGTGTTGCAAGTCTTATCAGTGACAATAAAATAATACTAAGAGTTTCTGCTCATTATTTCAATGAAGGCGGGAAAGACAAAGTCGAGAAAGGACTGCATGCTTACGTGAGAAAAGAAATAATAACAGGCTGGAGCGATACGTGGGCCGATGTTAGTCAAGAGATAAAGGATCTAGCCGGTTCTCTCAGTATTACTAATGGAACACATTTCAAGACAAAGGCGAACAATGAAAGAGTGAAACAAGCTATCAGAGAGAATCGACCAGAACTCATAGTACATGGAGACTTAGAATGGACGGATGAAGGTATCAGCATTCCTGCTGCTTTAAAACAAGCCGTGCCATCGACTATTCTAATTCCCGCTGTAAGAGATGCAGCTGAAGAAATGAAGACCGGAAAGACTTCAAAAACCGCATTTGGAGAATTGATTAATAGTTTGATTTTGCCAAAGGTTAAGGAGTTAGCGGCCTATAATACGATTATTGAAGCTCTAGGGCAGTTGGGTGAACAAATTCAAAATCCAGCCGCACTACCAACGATTCAAGAAATTAATGAGAAGATTTCTAATCGGCTGAAAGGATTGATTGATGTTCAGTCAAAGCTAACAATGTCTAATCCAGATATTGATGCTGCCCTAATTTCCAATGTTGGAATTAGGATAGTTGATGGCCAACACGACACCCCAATTAGTCTTCAAGGCCATGGACTTCAAAGAACACTAATCTTTACTTTACTTGAACTAATAGCCGAGAGAAATTCTGAGAATGAGGAAAACGATAATGTAAAAAACACAATAATTCTTTTTGAGGAACCAGAACTGTATATGCATCCTCAAATGATTAGAAAATTGAAGTCCCTTCTGTTACGAGTTTCAAAAAGTAATCATTGGCAAGTGATATGTACCACACATAATCCAGTGCTAATTGATGTGGCTGATAACCCGAGATCCTTAGTCATTTTGAAGAAAGATCAGCACACTAAGCTTGTGTCAAAATCGCAATTGCCGGAAAACATTTTCGACGATACAGCAGACGATCAAATACAAAAGGCAGCACTAAGGGCCGCTCTAGATTTCCATCCAACGGTTTGTGAAGCATTTTTCACAGATTCCTGCATTTTAGTTGAAGGAGATACTGAAATGGCTTTGCTCAAACATTGCCCCCAACTTCTTGCAACCATTGGTATACCCGAACAGAAAATAATCGATACATCAATAGTTTCGTGCGGTGGTAAATGGACCATTCCGGCTATTGCACGAATTCTTCAAAAATTTGAGATCCCATTTAAAGTTGTTCATGATATGGACAGGAAAGGATTGACTGATGAAGAACTCGCAGCTAAAAAGCCTATTCACCCATATAAAGCAAATGCTAAAATCGCAGCACATGTCTCGCCCGAAAATTTGCTGGTCAACGAAGACACGGTCGAGCATCTTTGGCGTGGCAAAGGGAGCAGTGGAAAGCCCTACAATGCCATTGTTGCAATTAATGAAATTTTAGAAGCAGGGCAATTGGAAGACTTTCCCAAACTCAAAGATTTCATTAACTTTTGTTATTCATAGTCTTAATGGAATTCCTTCTCACAATGCTTTCAGCCTTTCTCGGTGGTGCATTTGCGCTTATAGGCCAATGGTATGTATTTCGAAAAGAACGTTACAGTAATCGGCGAAATGTTTTGTACTACCTTTTGGAGATATATGGCAATGTATATCGCCTTGAAAGACTGAAGTCGGCTGATAAGTTTTTTGACAAGTTAATGCACAAACTTGGACTAGAAATGAGTGATTCTGAAATGGCAAAACCTTTTTTACTGAAACTGCTTTGGGAGAATCTCTTTGAAGATGTCCTGGATAAACTTGACGATCATGGTGAAAAATATCCTGAAATCGTCAATGAATTGTCAAAGGAAAATCCAACGTTGGCCTATTATATAAGTCATCACGCAAAATCATTTGAAAAGATGATCGACTATTTGGATAGCATTAGTGAATCTATAAAGAAGGAGATTCCAACCAAAGATCACAAGACTTTGGATGAATTCTTTGGTGCCATTTTTCAGACTAACCTTATTACCTCCTCACATAAGGACATTCGTTCTTCCATTGTAGAAGTTGCTTCTTCTATTTCAATTTTCGAGTCGCAAAGAGTCAGAGTCGTGCTTGAAAATATAGAAGAGTCAATTTCAATGGAGAAAGAGATGGATGAATTGGTGAACACAATTGTGACGATGAATAAAGCTCAATCGAACGCTTAGATTTCCATCCTTCCCCCCGCATTAAATCTCCCCGTAGCCTTTACCTCTCCCTTGGCCACCTCCATGATTACGTCTACTTCGTGAGCATGGGTATTCGTTCCTTTGAAACGGCCTTCTTTTGTGGTATGGTAGATAAAAATGAACGAGGTTTCCGGGTGCATTTTTCGCAGTTGTTCCATGTCTGTAATGTCGATTCCGGCTTTTGAGACGGAATCGATGAATACAAATTGGTATTTGCTTACATCAGGCGGAATTCGGTCTGTTATGTACAGATTGGGATGAGAGGCTTTGAGACGCTCTATTTTTTCTTTGAGAGTGTAGCCAAATCCTTCTTCTACCGCACAGAAAAGCACTTTGCCGTGGTGCTCTGCCAAATGCTTTGCAAAGTCCAGGCAAAGGGTTGATTTGCCCGATTTTGGTAGGCCATAAACCATAGCGGAAAAGCCGACCGATGGATCACCGATCAGCTCCTTGTATTTTCCTTTGAGCCCGATGGTCTGAAATTCCATTCCCAAGAGTTCGCCTGAAGGAACTACAATGGTTTCATCACCATAGTCCTCCTCCTCTTCGGTTCGGTTTAGACTTTTTTTTTGACTGAATAAATCTTCACCAACAATTCCTAACAGCCCATTCAACTCGGCTTTGGCTATGGACAAACTGCTTGCTCCGCCTTCCACAAATGATTTCAAATTCTCGTAGGCATCATTGAGCTTCTTTGCATACTTGTCGTTACGCGAAATTTTTCCACCTGTCACGGCTTTCTTCATTCGATTCATCAAGCGCTCAGCCTTCTCTTTGATACCGACCTTTCCATTTAACCCAACATAGGCTTTCAGCAGAGCAATTGACAGCATACTTTCTTGACTATTGGCAATTTCCAAATAGCGTTTCAGGTTTTTGCCGTCGATCTTGATCTCTGCCATGTCGCCCATCTTTTCGTATGCCTTGACGAGCTGATCCTGCATCAATCCTATTTCTTTGGCAAAAGGTGAATCTTTGCGAATTCTTCTTTCTAAAATCGCACGCTGAAGCCCAGACAGTAAGTTCAAAATCTGCGCTTGTGTTTTTACCTTACCGTGCATGTTCGCGTAACGTTTGATGAATTGAACGTCTGTGTCTATGCGTTCAACTAGATCCGCTTCAGTTTCTTCTGGCTCTTCGTCATTCGTAACTGTTCTAACCAGTTCCATTTCATTTTCTTCAATGAAAGATTCCGCGTCTTCTATTGAATCAAACTTTTCGTTGGCGAATTTTTGATCTGTGACCACGTCCCAGACAATGAATTTTGATGAGCTTTTAGAGAATGGTCTAATCTCTACTTTCAATCCGGCGTAGTTTTTCTTCTTCATCTTGGGTTGAGCTGCAGGTGAACTTTTCGACTCGGGTTTGCTCTTAGATGTTGCTCGCTTTTCTTGCTTACTTGAAGCTGGATTTTTCTCGAGGTAATCAGACAACTTCTGAAAATAAGCCTCGACAACACGTTTGATATTCTCATTGGAGTTGTATGCAGCCCAATTACCTTGAGATGCGCCTTCTACGAGTTTGTGTCCTTTGGCCAATGCTTCAGGCATTGCAGACCAGTCTATATTCTGTGCTTGAGAGAAGTAGTTTTTTGTATTGATCATGGGATGAGATTTGAATGGTTAGAATGAAATAAGTTCGAGCTCTACTTCTAGGGCAAGAGCTTCAAGTTCGAGTTCGCTTGAAATGGCCTCGGTAGTTTCCGGTTGTGGCACTCCAGCTTGGCGGTATTCAAGCAAGTAATTAAGACGTCCGAATTCTTCAGCTCTGTTCACTGCTGTTCGTCCTTCAACCTGGAGGGCTGATTTCTTTTGTTCGATTTCAGC
>CANHIV010000101.1 GCA_947460525.1 Flavobacteriales bacterium | reverse complement strand
TGGAAATGCTGAATCCCTCAATGTGGCCATTGCAGGATCGATTATCATGTACCAGTGGTCTTAATTCTTTTGAAAGGCTTGCAAGGGTAGCGTGATGGGATCAAATACATAGCGTTGCGCTAATCCCACTTCCCCTTTTTCATTTACGCCCCATAGATATTCCGGGTCCCATGGTGTGGGATTGCCATTGGCATCAAGCGTATTTTCTTTTCCACGTTTTAAATAGAGCGATAGTACTTGTTTCTCGTTCTTTTTGTTGGTGACAATCAATCGAACCACAGGCGGACTTTTTCTAATGGAATCCTCCACTTCAGGTTTTAAAAAAGTACGATACGATTCCAAATGCACTTTCTTAAAGTGTAGCAAAAAATCTTTTACTCCAACGGTGTCGAAACGAGGCAGAGGCTGTCCCAAATGAGAAAGTTTAATTTGATTGCCTCCGTTATAATTGATTTCAAACGACCAAGCGGGCACGCTATGCTGAACTTCAACTTTACTGATCTCCAATTTAGGGTAGTCAAAGATTCCGGTGTAACGCCATTCCATCTCTTCAGCAAAGAATCGGGGGTTTAAAAAGCCTGTAAAGCCCTCCATGTGGCAAATGTAAGGCTCAGGTGATTTACCCTCATCCTCGAGCTCCAAAAGCATAATGGTGCCTGTATGGTCAGGTGTGTTGGGGCCGACATAGTAAATCTTGGATGGTGTATTTTCTCCGTTGGTGTATATTTCAACTTTCTTTCCAGAACTGGCCATCACCTTCATCATGTTGTCGCGCGCTGTAGAAGCTACATTGCCTCTTACTCGAATTCGATTAATGACTTGGAGTAAATTCTTAACAGCATCTTCACGGGCTTTGTATTTCCTGTTCAAATCCCACAATCTCGAATTGTTAGAGCGCTCCAATAAGGCAGTGTTTCCATCGTGGTCAGCAATGAAAATTTTAGTGATGGTATTCGTATCTTCTATAGCAAATTGGGTAAAGGGATTGCCCTTTATGGAGCTGTTTTGATCCTGTTTGTAAAAATAGATGGCCACGCCAACAACAGCCAATAGAAGCGCAAGTAATAAAATGTTTTTTTTGTTCATGATTACCCTTTTTTACTCCATCTTTTTCTTCTAATCAAATACTGTCCAATGCCCAGAGCAAAAACCAAGCTCAGCGGCAAAGCCGTGTTGGCCAATTGAATTCCAATTTTTTGATGGGCAATTTTTTTGGTGTCCAACTTTCTGAGTTTGATTGTTCTTGAACGCACGCTGATTAGAGATTTGTCATCCAAGAGATAGTTGATACAATTCATCAAAAACTCTTTGTTGTCATAAATAACACCCCTTGCATATCTGTCATATCCCAACGGCAATGGAGTGTATCCGGTTTGACTAGGAATGACTCCATTTTTGGCAATGTCACCATCAGCAATAACAATCATAGCTGTGGGGTTGCTTTTGTTTTTAAAGCCTATTTTTTTATCTGTCCTAATGGCGCTAGGAAGCTTGTCGTAGTAGGCGGACGGAAATTCACCTTCCATGAGCACGGCCATAAGCATTCCATTGCCTTTGTTGGACTCAAAATAATTTTGGTCCAAGCTGACAATCGATGTATTAATTCGTACTGGTGTATTCCATGCACGGCTGAGAACAGAACTCTTCAAAAGAGGCGTCTTTTTGATTCCTTTGCCTGCGTTTACTGTATCTAATGAAGAAGCGAATTCCAATTTAATGGGATCCAAATGAGAGACTATAGGATGTGACATGTCTTGTGTGAACATGAGCGGCGCGTAGTACCAATTGAACATCTGCATGTCCCTTTGGTTCCCCTTTGGTCCTGCATCAAACGCAATGGGTGCGCATTGGAAGTCAATAACGATATTCCGATTTAATCTTACGCCATACTCAAAGAGCTGCTCATAAAGGCCGTTTTCATTGGACATGGCCATCGTCTCTTGTCGCGTTCGAAGACTATCCAAATCAGTGATGACGGGATCAATCATCCAAAGCACCTTTCCGCCGTTCATAATGTATTGATCAATGATTACGCGGTCCTTTTCACTTATCGCGCTATCAGGCTTAGCAATCACCAATGCGTCGTACTTATTTTTTCTTCCAGCAAAGCCTTCGAGTTGGTCTGATAATGCATTGATTTGTTCATTGATTTTAACGAAATCAAGGCTGTAATTTTCTTCAACACCGCCTAAGAAATCAGCCATCTGTATAGGCTGAAGTTCTTTATGCCCTTCAAGGACCGCCACAGCAGGCTTTTCTTGTCTGATAGCAAGACGCAACCGGCTGGCCAATTCGTATTCGAGATTATTCACAGAAGAATTGATCATTTCATCTGTAAAGGTGGGAGATTCACTTTTGAAAAACTGAACAGGCGTTTCTTTCCCCCTGTATTCAATGATACAGCCTGGCCAGATCAATTTAAATTGTTGCGTGCCCTTTTCTTTGAAAGAAAGACGAGTAAATTTTATTCCTTTTTCATCCAAGGCCTTTTCTTGATCGGCAATGCGCTTTTTATCAGGATTGGCATAGGGATCAATAAATTCAAATTGCACTTTACCGTCACTGTAATCTTCAAATTCTTCTAACTTCTCGCGAACGCTATTTTCAAGGCGCTTAAAATTGGCCGGGAACTCCCCATGCAAGTAGCATCGGACAAATACTTTGTCCTCCAGATTTTCCAACATCTCTTTGGTTGCATCGGTCAGTGTGTGCCTTTTTTCTTCGGTCAAATCCAATTTGAAGAATGCAAACTGTAACACGTATCCAATAACAATAACCGCAATGGCCAGCGTTCCAAATTGGAACAGGTCGTTCTTTTTCAAATTCATCTATGCAAAAATGAGACAATAAGCACTTCAATAAATACCAAATGCGAAAATAGAAATGAATAAAAGAAAGTGGATAATGTAAAAAACCGGATAACCCACAAAATTTCCCTTGTGAAATTAAAAAACGTCAAATTCGGCGGAATTCAGTGTGGAAAAGTGAGGAATTGTGGAGAAACTAACAATTTTGACTCAAATTTATTTTGCTGAAAATCAATGGATTGGAAGAAAAAATAAAGAAAATTAAAAAATAATCAACAACACTCCTTGTATGAGTGAAATAAAGATGTACATTTGCAACCCGATTTTCGCGTAGAGTGACTACAAGCGAAATCAATGAATTAAAGGACTTTAGAACGAACATGCCAACAGTTCAACAATTAATCAGAAAGGGCCGAGAGCCTAAAACGTATCGCAGCAAGAGTGCTGCGTTAACGTCATGCCCACAGCGTCGTGGTGTATGTACAAAAGTTTATACAACAACTCCTAAGAAGCCTAACTCTGCGTTGCGTAAGGTAGCGAAGGTTCGATTGACCAATGGTTTTGAAATCATTGCGTACATCGGAGGTGAGGGACATAATTTGCAAGAGCATAGCATCGTTTTGGTGCGTGGTGGTCGTGTAAAGGATCTTCCAGGGGTACGTTATCACATCGTGCGTGGTGCATTAGACACTGCGGGTGTAAACGGTCGTGGTCAACGTCGTTCAAAATATGGTACAAAACGTCCAAAGCCAGGTCAAGCACCAGCGGCAGGAGGTAAAAAGAAATAAGCTTAAGTCATGAGAAGAAGAAAAGCGAAAAAAATTGCGGTCCTTCCAGATCCCAAATTCAATGAAGTAGTTGTAACGAAATTCGTTAACAACATCATGTTGCAAGGAAAGAAAAGCGTTGCTTTCACTATTTTTTACGATGCAATCGAGAAAGTAGCTGCAAAGACGCAAGAGGAAGGATTAGAAGTATGGCGTCGCGCTTTGGAGAATGTTACTCCAGCCGTAGAGGTTCGTAGCCGCCGTGTAGGTGGAGCTACTTTCCAGATTCCATCTCCAATTCGTGAAGAGCGCAAAAGTTCAATGGCCATGAAATGGTTGATTGGTTACGCTCGTAAGCGCAATGAAAAAAGCATGGCTGAGAAATTGGCGGGTGAAATTATCGCTGCTGCCAAAAATGAAGGTGCTGCTTACAAAAAGAGAGAAGATGTTCACCGTATGGCTGAAGCCAACAAAGCATTCTCACATTTCCGTTTTTAATTTTTAGAGAGAAAGAAAAATGTCACGCGACCTTAAATTCACAAGAAATATTGGTATTGCCGCTCACATCGATGCGGGTAAGACCACCACAACCGAGCGTATTTTATACTACTCAGGTGTGAACCACAAAATTGGTGAAGTACACGATGGTGCTGCTACTATGGACTGGATGGTTCAGGAGCAGGAGCGCGGAATCACAATCACGTCTGCAGCTACTACCGTTTTCTGGAACTACCGTGGTGAGAAATACCATATCAATATCATCGATACTCCTGGTCACGTTGACTTTACCGTTGAGGTAAACCGTTCTTTGCGTGTATTGGATGGATTGGTTTTCTTGTTCTCTGCTGTTGATGGTGTTGAACCTCAATCAGAGACCAACTGGCGTTTGGCCAACAATTACAATGTCGCTCGTATCGGTTTCGTTAACAAAATGGACCGTCAAGGAGCTGACTTTTTGAAAGTTGTTAAGCAAGTAAAAGACATGTTGGGTAGCAATGCTGTGCCATTGCAATTGCCAATCGGTGGTGAAGATGATTTCAAAGGGGTAGTTGATTTGATTAACTTCCGTGGTATGATTTGGAATGAGCATGACAGAGGAATGACCTACGAAGTAGTAGACATCCCAGCTGACATGATGGAAGAAGCTGAAATGTATCGTGAAAAGTTGTTGGAAGCAATTTCTGAATTCGACGACAACTTGATGATGAAATTCTTTGACGATCCAAACTCAATCACCGAGCGTGAAATTTTGGATGCATTGCGCAAGGCTTGTTTGAATCAAACAATTGTTCCAATGGTTTGTGGTTCTTCTTTCAAAAACAAAGGAGTTCAAACAATGTTGGATTTGGTGATGGAATTAATGCCATCTCCATTGGATAAAGAAAATATTCAAGGGACTCATCCTGACACTGGAGAAGAGATTTCTCGTAAACCAAGTTATTCTGAGCCTTTTGCTGGTTTGGCATTCAAGATTGCAACGGATCCTTTCGTAGGACGTTTGGCTTTCACTCGTGCATATTCTGGTAAATTGGATGCAGGGTCATACGTTTTGAATACCCGTAGTGGTAACAAAGAGCGTATCTCTCGTATCTTCCAAATGCATGCTGCAAAGCAAAACCCAATTGAATATTTGGGAGCTGGTGATATCGGAGCCGTAGTTGGTTTCAAGGATATCAAAACCGGTGATACTTTGTGTGACGAGAAAGCGCCCATCGTTCTTGAATCTATGGTTTTCCCAGATCCAGTTATTGGATTGGCAGTAGAGCCAAAGACACAAGCAGATAGCGACAAGTTGGGTATGGCTTTGTCTAAATTGGCTGAAGAGGATCCAACATTCCGCGTTAAAACAGA
>CANHIV010000100.1 GCA_947460525.1 Flavobacteriales bacterium | reverse complement strand
CCGTTGATAGGCACCCCTTGGGACACGGCAAATATAAAAAAGGTTGATGAAAACAAAAACTAGTTGGCTACATCCATTTCGTCGGTCGACTCGATGACGGTAACTACCTCTTCTTGATGCTTAAAGAAGCGCTTTTGAAACAAAAGCAAAAAGACAATGCCCACAGAAATCGCGGCATCTGCGATATTAAAAATCGGGGGGAACAATGGACGCATCTCACCACCCAAAAACGGGAACCACTCTGGGAAATGAATCCATTTGGTTACATGAATCATGTCCACCACATTGCCCATCAATGCTGGTGCATAGCCCTCTCCATTGAAATGGGCCATGTCCGCATAAGGCACATAATCTTCGTATTGGGCATCGTAAACAGAACCCTTATCGAACATGATTCCATAAAACACACTGTCCAAAATATTGCCCAAAGCTCCTGCCAATATCAAACTCATGCAAGAGATAAAGGCCACTGAAGCCCTTTCTTTGATCAAGCGAATGAGGTACCAAGTGATACCCACAAATACAACAATACGAAAAGACGTCAGCAACAATTTACCCGACTGGCCCGGTAGCATCCAGCCAAAGGCCATTCCAGGATTCTCAACAAATTGAATGTTGAGCCATTGTGGAATAACCACAATGGCCTCACCATAATAAAAATGTGTCTTGATGTACAATTTCACCCATTGATCAAAAACGATCACTGCGGTAAAAATACCTATCGCCCACCACGCTCTTCTATCCCAATTCTTCATGTCTTATTGCATATTCTTGGCTTCAATGCTCAATGTAGCATGAGGCACCAAACGCAAACGTTCTTTTGGGATTAATTTTCCAGTCACACGACAAATGCCGTAGGTTTTGTTCTTGATGCGCAACAATGCATTCTCCAATGATTGGATGAACTTCTCTTGACGAGAAGCCAATTGCGCGGTTTCCTCACGGTTGGTGGTATCGCTACCATCTTCCATCATTTTGAAAGTTGGCGATGTATCATCTGTGCTATTGTCACCTTCGTGTGAAAGACTTTGCTTTAGCTCATCCAAATCAGATTTGGCCTGAACCAATTTTTCCTTGATCAAACCTTCAAACTCCTTAAGATCTGAATCAGAATAACGCTGAGAAACCAAAGGTTTTTCAAACACAGGTTTCGCTGCAGGGCGAGGAGCTTCGATAACAGGAGCTACAACTTTAGGAGCTTCCACTTTTTTAGGAGCCTCCACTTTCTTTGCCACTGGCTTGGGTGCTGATTTTACGACTGGCTTGGCTGCCACTTTCTTTGATGGTGCAATTACTGCTGTCTTTTTTGATGGTGCAATTACTGCTTTTTTCTTTGATGGTGCAATTACTGCTTTTTTCTTTGATGGTGCAATAATTATTGCACCCTTGGCCGCTACTTTCTTAGCTGCTGGTTTCGCAGCAGCTTTTGGTGCCGCCTTCTTGGCTACTGGCTTGGCGGCTGGTTTCTTTGATGGTGCAATTACTGCTTTTTTCTTTGATGGTGCAATTACTGCCTTTTTCTTTGATGGTGCAATTACTGCCTTTTTCTTTGATGGTGCAATAATTATTGCACCCTTGGCGGCTACTTTCTTAGCTGTTGATTTCGCGGCAGCTTTTGGTGCGGCCTTTTTTGACGGGGCAATTACTGCTTTTTTCTTTGATGGTGCAATTACTGCCTTTTTCTTTGATGGTGCAATAATTATTGCACCCTTGGCCGTTACTTTCTTTGACGGGGCAATTACTGCTTTTTTCTTTGACGGTGCAATTACTGCTTTTTTCTTTGATGGTGCAATAATTATTGCACCCTTGGCGGCTGGTTTTGCGGCAACTTTTGGTGCGGCCTTCTTGGCAGCCGCTTTCTTTGACGGGGCAATTACTGCTTTTTTCTTTGATGGTGCAATAATTATTGCACCTTTGGCCGCTGCTTTTTTGGCTGCTGGTTTAGCGACCTTCTTGGCCACCGGCTTTACCGCTGCTTTTTTAGGAGCAACTTTGGTATTTTTCTTAACTACTTTCTTAGCCATATAGCATTAAGATTTAAGGATGTGAATGTACATTTTGGTTGTTTCGTCCCACTCCACTTCAACTCCTTCATTTAATCCATCCACCACTGTTAAAGAATCCGCAAGGACTTGGTTGCTAATATATTGGGAATTTGCTTCAATCGCATCATTCCAAAGTGAATTTGACGTTAAACGTATATGAATGCGGTCTGTGACCTCCAATTGGCTCTCTTTTCGCAAATTCTGAACGCGGTTCACGATCTCTCGTGCAATCCCTTCTGCTCTGAGCGCTGGAGAAATGGTGATGTCCAATGCAACCGTCAAATTGCCATGGTTCACTACTTTCCAACCGGGGATGTCCACTGGAATAATTTCTACATCTTCCAAGATCAATTCCATATCACCGATGCTGGTAGGGACAATGGTCAAAGCATTTTTCTCAATGTCTTCAATCATTTGTTGTCCATTCTGCTCGGCATACAGTTGAACTTCCTTCATGGCCTTCCCACATTTTTTACCCAAGGTCTTGAAATTCAATTTCAAATTCTTGACAAACTTGGATTCGCTCTCATGCACAAAAAGCAACTCTTTGACATTGACCTCAGATAAGATCAAATCTTTTACTGCGTTAATGCCTTCTATTTGATGATCACCTACTACAGGGATTTTCACCGATTGTAGCGGTTGACGTACGCGGATATTCTCTTTTTTACGAATAGACAATACCATGGATGAAATGCGCTGCGCGCTTTCCATGTTGTGCTCTAACTCGGGCAAAACGTAGGATGCATGGTAGGTTGGCCAATCTGACAAATGCACAGAATCTTTTTCCTTTCCGCAGGTCAACTGCAAATACAACCAATCCGCAAAGAAGGGTGCAAAAGGAGAAATCATTTTGGACACCACTGTCATGCACTCGTGCAAAGTCTGATAGGCCGATAATTTATCGCCTGTCATTTCTCCATGCCAGAAGCGCTTTCTGCCCAAACGCACATACCAATTGGACAAGTGCACGTCTACAAACTCGTCTATTGCACGCGCAGCGGGTGTTGGATCAAATGCGGCCAAATGGTCATCTACAAATTTGATCAATGAGTTCAAACGTGAAATAATCCAACGGTCCATTTCGGGTCGTTGATCGACTGGGATGGCCATTTCTTCATTGTATTCAAAAGAATCAATGTTGGCATATATCGCAAAAAATTGATAAGTGTTGAGCAGGGTGCCAAACAATTTTCTTTGCGTCTCTACAATTCCTTCTTCGTCAAATTTCAAATTGTCCCATGGCTGTGCATTGGTCAGCATGTACCAACGCGTTGCATCTGGACCGTATTTGGATAAGGTCACAAATGGATCCACCGCATTGCCCAATCGCTTGGACATCTTGTTTCCATTTTTGTCCAATACCAAGCCATTGGAAACGACATTCTTGTAGGCCACAGAATCAAAACATGCTGTAGCAATGGCGTGCAATGTATAAAACCATCCGCGCGTTTGGTCCACTCCTTCAGCAATGAAGTCTGCAGGAAATGCCTTGCGATCATCGATTAACGCCTTGTTTTCAAAGGGATAATGCAGTTGGGCATAAGGCATGGAACCACTATCAAACCAAACATCTATCAAATCCGATTCGCGCTTCATGGGCTTTCCAGAAGCGCTGGTCAAAATCCATTGATCTACATAAGGCTTATGCAAATCAAACAAATTATAATTTTCAGATGAAAAATTTCCTGTTTCAAATTGAGCCAATGGATTGCTGTCCATGTGTCCCGCTTGAACGGATTTGGCCAATTCATTTTGCAATTGCTCAACAGACTCGATGCAGATGGACTCAGCGCCATCTTCTGTGCGCCAAATGGGCAATGGAATTCCCCAAAAACGCGAGCGTGATAAATTCCAATCATTGGCGCTCTCCAACCAATTGCCAAAACGCCCGGTTCCTGTTGCTTCAGGACGCCAATGGATGGTCTTGTTCAGCTCCACCATGCGCTCACGAATTTCAGGAACCTTGATGAACCAAGAATCCATGGGATAGTACAACACGGGTTTGTCCGTTCTCCAGCAATGGGGATAGTTGTGCGCGTATTTTTCTTTCTTGAATAATTTTCCTTCTGTCTGCAATTTCAATACGATACGGTCGTCAACACTCAAATACTTGAGCTTGCTGGTATCCGCTATTACAGAGGTCAAGCGCTCCTGCTGAATGCTCAACTCATCTGCCTTTTCTGTAACAGAATAATAGTCTTCTTTGACAAACTCCTCTCCGTATAAGAAAACGCCGTCTTGCACTTCAGGAACAAATCTTCCTCTTCTGTCTACCAATGTCAAAGCAGCAATGCCGTTTTGCTTGGCCACTCGAAAGTCATCTGCACCAAAAGATGGAGCAATGTGAACGATACCCGTACCATCTTCAGTGGTAACAAAATCACCCACAATTACTTCAAAGGCCTTTCCATCCGGCTGAACAAAAGGCAACAATTGTTGGTAAGCTTGTCCCGCCAATTCTGTCCCCTTCACTACTTTTAAAATGGCATAAGGCAATACCTTGTCTCCCGCTTTGAAATCTTCAAATGCCAAGGCTTGCCCAGCTTCTGAAAAATATTTGCCCATTAAATTCTGCGCCAAAATCACCACTTGTGGTTGCGCATTAAATGGGTTGACTGTTTTAACTACACAATAATCAATGTTGGCACCTACGGCCAATGCCGTGTTGGAAGGCAAAGTCCAAGGGGTTGTCGTCCATGCCAAAAAATACAAGGGAAGGCCTTGGCGAACATCCGCCAAAAAAGAATCATCCTTGGCTTGAAACTGAGCAACCGCTGTAGAGTCTTTCACCTCCTTGTAGCAACCGGGCTGGTTCAACTCATGTGAACTCAATCCGGTTCCTGCAGCGGGACTATAGGGTTGGATGGTGAATCCCTTGTACAACAAATTCTTCTTGTGAAGTTGTGCCAAAAGCCACCAAACGGTTTCTATATATTTGTTATCGTAGGTAATGTAAGGGTCTTTCATGTCGACCCAATAACCCATCTCACGGGTCAATGATTCCCAAAGATCCGTGTACTTCATTACCTCCTTGCGGCAGGCCTTGTTGTAATCTTCGACTGAAATTTTTGAACCAATGTCTTCTTTTTTGATGCCCAAGGTTTTTTCTACCGCAAGCTCAATGGGTAACCCATGGGTATCCCAACCTGCCTTGCGTTGAACGCGCTTTCCCTTGAGGGTTTGGTACCGACAAAAAACATCCTTGATGGCACGGGCCATTACGTGGTGAATACCAGGAATACCGTTGGCCGAAGGTGGGCCCTCAAAAAAAACAAATGAGTTGGCAGGATCTTTCTCCTCCACACTTCGATGAAACACATTTTTCTCTTCCCACATTTGCACAATCTCTTGGGCAATGAGGGGGAGATTCATCCCTTTGACTT
>CANHIV010000099.1 GCA_947460525.1 Flavobacteriales bacterium | reverse complement strand
GTGGTAGTGGCCATTTAGCGCCATCAAAGTCTCATGACTCCCTTCTTCGATGACCAACCCTTTGTCCAAAACCAAAATTCTATCTGCTTCCTGAATCGTTGAAAGACGGTGAGCAACTACAAAAGAAGTACGCCCTTCCGTTATGATTTGCGTTGCCTTTTGGATCAACTTTTCAGATTCTGAATCGATACTGCTCGTAGCTTCATCCAAAATTAAAATGGCTGGATCACGCAAGTAGGCGCGAACAAAGGCCAATAACTGACGCTGTCCCACGCTCAAGACAGCGCCACGTTCACGAACATCAAATTGATAATCGCCTGGCAATTGCATAATGAAATCATGAATCCCTACTTTCTCGCATGCCGCAATTACACGTTCCTTGGATATGGTAGCATCAAACAAGGTCAAATTGTTGTAGATCGAATCGCTAAATAAAAAAACCTCCTGAGGTACAACAGCAATTTTATTTCTTAAAGCATCCAAACTCCAATCTTTCACATCCTTGCCATCAATGGAAACCCTTCCGGATTGCGGCTCATACAATCTATTGACCAATTGTACAATGGTCGATTTACCGCTACCTGTATGCCCCACCAAAGCAATCATCTCCCCTTCCTTGACTTTCAAATCAAACTTGCTCAGCACCCACTGCTCATCTACGTAGGCAAAATCAACCTTCTCAAAAGTCACCTCACCGCGCATTTCATCTTGGTTCACGTCCACCGATTTCTGCGACTCATCGCGATCCAACATCTGAAAAACACGCTCTGCATTGATCATTCCCATTTGCAGGACATTGAAATTATCCGCCATTTGACGAATGGGACGATACATCATCGAAATAAAAGTAGAAAATTGCAAAAGCACTCCGGGTGATGATGTTGCATCAAAAGCCCCACGCATCGCCCAACCCAACATCAAACTCACAGAAAGGGCAGAGAGGACTTCCACAACGGGAAAGAAAATAGAATAGGCCCAAACCCCTCGAATATGAGCATCTCGATGTTTTTCATTGATCTCCTCAAACTTGGCTTGCTCACGTTTTTCTTGTCTAAACATTTGAACAATATGCATTCCCGTTACATGCTCTTGAATAAAAACATTGATACGGGCCACTTCATTGCGAACATCATTGAAAGATTTTTTTACGGACTCCTGAAAAATCTTTGTTGCATAAAGTAAAATAGGAATAGGCAAAACCACCACCAAAGTCATTTTCCAATCCACCCAAATCATGGCTCCTATGATTACAATGAGTTTTAGAATGTCCCTGAAAATATCCAGCAAACCCACAGAAAAAACCTCTGCAATTCCATCCACATCCGAAATGTGTCGGGTGACCATTTGCCCTACGGGCGTTTTGTCATAAAAACCCAAACGGAATCCCAAGCTGTGTTTGTACAATTCAGCGCGCATATCCAACGTAATGGATTGCGCCATCTTATTGGCCTGGTAGGTTTGGTAATACTGAATCAAGCTCTCAATCACCAATACAGCAACAAAAGATACTGCTGCCCACGTAATGGCGTTAAAATCACCAGAAGGCAATTCCTTGTCCAACAAGTCTTTCATCTGTGATGGTCGAATGACGGACATGCCCGCCAAAATAAGGACCAGAAAAAAAGTCAAGTAAAATTGCAAGCGGTACGGCGAACTCCGTTGGTACAAACGCCAAAAAATTTGCAAATCAAATGCTTTACCTGATGTCTTAGACATATTGTCCCTCCTGTATGTATGGATATTTCACCTCTGTTAAATACAATCCGCATGCGTGAACACTGTCACCCGCGGCTCCTCGCTCTCTCTTATCAATCACTTGTTGCATATCCTCAATCGTCAATTTGCCTCTACCTACCTCAATCAAGGTCCCTACAACAGCCCTTACCATATTTCTAAGAAATCGATCAGCCACAATATGAAACACCCATTGGTTCTCGCTTGACTTGGTCCACTCCGCTTTGCGCACATCGCAAATGTTGGTTTTCTGTCCACCGCCTGATTTACAAAAACTGGAGAAATCTCCCTTAAAAACCAACAAAGCCGCTGCTTGGTTCATTCTATCAAAATCCAACGTGTAGGGATAAAACATCGAACGTCCAAACAAGAATGGATCCTTGTGAAAATGCAAGTAGTAATGGTAGCCTCTCTCAATGGCATCAAATCTTGTATGGTCCTTGTCCCCAACTTTAAAAATTTCTTGTATGGCGATTCCCGATGGCAAAAATTGATTCAATCGAAAAACCAATTGAACGGTATTCTCAATTTCAACCTGCGCATTAAAATGGGCGTAAAATTCGGTAGCATGTACACCTGAATCTGTGCGACCACATCCAACAGTTATCACTTTCTCTTGCCGCAACAATTTGCACAAAGCACCCTCCAAAACCTCTTGCACGGAAATGGCATTGGGCTGACGCTGCCAACCATGAAAAGCACCGCCTTCATAGGACAAACGAATAAAATACCGGGGCCAAAGTTGCTCTTCCATTTCAAATTTTAGGGATACAAAAAACAAAGGCGCAAATATCTTGCGCCTTTGTGAAATATGCTATGTTATTCTGGATTAATTCCAAACTTTCTTTTTGGCCATTACTTCGTTTCCTTTCATCACCACTACCACATTCATCCCACTAAGTTCAGTAGGAACTTGAACACTTTGTGTAAAGTTACCTGCAGCTACAGCGATGCCATTTTGAACAAATACCTCTTGGCCCGACAAGTTGAAGATTTTAATTGTCAACTCATCTGCTTTCTCCGTTGAACCATTGATGACCAATAGACCAGCCGCTCTTTGATTAACTATGCTCCAATCGTTCATTTGATTTTGTGCAACACCATTGGGAACTGCGCAAGTTAACACTTGCGATTTCGTGTAAACATGATCACCCGTGTCTGAACCATTGGCATTGGCGGCAATTGCGCCACAATAGAATGTGATATTACCTATATCAGCGGCTGGTGACTGCCAGGTAAATGACCAAGTATGAGATCCAGAACCCGTTCCTGCATTCAACTGATGAACCACATTTCGTCTAGAGTTGCCGCCAATGTTTGCCGTTTTAATAGAACTCCCTGTTCCTGCTGTTAATGTCCCGCCATTGGCTCCGGAGGCTTGCAATGCTTCGAAACCAAAGCCGAAAAGCGTCTTCACTCCTTCTGCTACTGTAACGGTGATGGTGTAAGTTTGTCCAGGTGTATACTCCCAGTTTACCAATTCAGGACAAGTAATCGTAATGCTTCCTCCAGCTGAATTTAAAGCTGTACCGTTATGGCAATCGGTGCAATTCACCTCACCTGGCGAACCTGTGGCCCCAGCCTTTCCGTTATCACTTTGCACGCCAAAAAAGAAAATACTGGTTACAGACAACCAGAAAGCAGATTGTAAAATTGTTTTTCTCATATTCATTTCAATTGTTGGCAATTTGAACCAATTTTCTATTCGATAATGTTAAAATGACTTTATTCATTAAAAAAAGGGCTTTCGCCCTTTTGTGTTATTTTTTAGATGCTTACGCCCAACTCGCAATGCGCTCACCCGCCAATTCTCCTGCTTCCAATTTCTCTCTCACCTTTGTGAAACACTCGATTGTATAACGTACATCCTCCAAAGTGTGAACCGTAGTTGGAATCAAACGTAACATGATCACATCCTTGGGAACTACCGGGTAAACAACGATAGAACAGAAAATGCCGTATTGCTCACGCAATGCCAATGTCACATTGGTGGCCTCTCCCAAAGTTCCTTTTAAGAATACAGGAGTTACCACTGAATTGGTTTTGCCAATATCAAATCCCGCTTCTTTCAATCCGCCTTGCAATGCACGGGCGATTTTCCAAAGATTCTCCTGCAACTCAGGACGTGTGCGAATCATCTCCAAACGCTTCAAAGCACCAATAACAATAGGCATTGGCAAAGCCTTAGCAAAAGTTTGAGAACGCATGTTGTAACGCAAGAATTCAATCACGTGCTGGTCACTCGCAACAAACGCACCCACTGTAGCCATTGCCTTAGCAAAGGTTCCAAAATAAACATCAATCTCTCCTTGTACACCTTGAGCATCACCAGTTCCGCGACCCATATCACCGATCGAACCAAAACCGTGCGCGTCGTCTACCAACAAACGGAAGCCATATTCCTTTTTGAAAGAAACAATTTCTTTCAACATACCTTGGTCACCCGCCATTCCGAAAACACCCTCAGTCATCACCAAAATTCCACCACCGGTCTTTTCAGTCAATCGCTTGGCCAACTTCAACATCTTTTCAAAGCTCTCCATGTCGTTGTGTTGGAAAACAAAACGCTTTCCTTGGTGCAAACGCACACCATCAATCATACAAGCATGGCACTCGCTATCATATACAACCACGTCATTTCGACTAACCAAAGCTTCAATGGCAGACATACAACCTTGGTAACCGAAGTTCAACAAGAACGCATCGTCTTTTTGCATGAAAGAAGCCAACTCTTGCTCCAATTGCTCGTGGTACTTGGTTTGTCCGCTCATCATACGAGCACCCATTGGATAAGCCATTCCCCATTTGGCAGCTGCCTCTGCATCCACCTTTCTAATCTCTGGGTCGTTACCCAATCCCAAGTAATTGTTCAAACTCCAAACCAATACCGGCTTGTCACGGAAAGTCATGTGAGCCCCCAATTCCCCTTCCAACTTGGGAAATGAGAAATATCCATGAGACTCTTTAGAATGCTGACCGATGGGTCCGCGATTGTGTTTGATTCTTTCAAAAATATCCACGACTGTAATTTTTATTTCTGCGAAGATAAAATTGAATCCCCAAAAAATATCCTGACTTTTCCTATTTGTTAACAACGCATTGCGAACGACTGCTACATTTGTGACATGAATTTATCACTTTCTGGAAAAAATGCATTGGTATGCGGAGGTTCGCAAGGAATCGGCGCTGCAGCTGCAATAGAGCTAGCCACTTTGGGCGCAAACGTAACCTTGATGGCCCGCGATGCGGCACGACTCAACCAAGTTCTAGCACAACTGCCCTGTGCGGAAAGACAATGCCATAGCATTTTAGTTGCCAACTTTGCCCACAATTCAGAAGTGCAAACTGCTATTGAAGCATTTGCACAGAACAATACCATTCATATTTTGGTCAACAATACCGGCGGACCCAATCCGGGTAAGGCGCACGAGGCTGGTATTGATGAATTTCGATTGGCTTTCAATTTACACCTCATCAATTTTCAGATCATCACCCAGGCCTTGTTGCCCAAGATGAAAGAAAGCGGATATGGCCGCATCATCAATGTCATCTCCACTTCTGTCAAGCAGCCATTGCCCAACTTGGGCGTGAGCAACACCATTCGCGGGGCTGTTGCCAACTGGGCCAAGACCTTGTCATCAGAATTGGGCCCCTATGGCATCACCGTGAATAACGTATTGCCTGGAGCAACAGCAACAGGACGATTGAGCCAGATCAT
>CANHIV010000098.1 GCA_947460525.1 Flavobacteriales bacterium | reverse complement strand
GGATGGTGATCAATCAGAGATATTTGACATTACCGTTTTCTCCATTTCAGGACAAATGATGATGCAAGAAAAATGGTTCGTGGACCATGGAAAAAATCGTTTCATTATCGCGCATCAAAATTGGAGTGAAGGCGCCTATTTTGTTTCATGCCGCAATGCCAATGGTGGGCATGATTTTAAAGTGATCAAATAATCTCTTCTACCAAATCCCTAGCGATACCGATTTTCTTTAGGCCTCCATTAGGGCCTGCAATGACATACGAAGCAGCGATTTCTTCGCCCAGCATATTCTTGAGTTTTGACTTGATGCGAGAAATTTTCTCGCTAATAGAATTGCTGAGCGGATTGGTCAAATCGGCTATCCTAAGAGCGGCTTCATCACGATCCAAACTTGGCTGAAGTTCCTGATAAATTTGCAAAAGCTCATCATAATAATCCGGCAAATAGGAGAGAATAATGCCCCTTTCATGACGGATAAAAAACAAGTACACTGTTAGCTCCAAGGGATTCAACTTCACCACCAAATTGGACATCTCCGGAAAAATCAACTCTCCATTTCGACGATCAATTCTTATGCTGGAAAAAATGGGAACATGCACAAATCTTTCTCTGAACAATACTTGTGCGCGAACGTGATCAAAAATTTGCAACGCCTGCCTGAGAAGTGCTTGATTTACTCCTTTGTTTTGGATCGCTTCCATGCAAACAGAACAAATATCTGCCGTTCGCATCTTTAATATGATGTCATGCTTATCCAAGCACAAGTCCATCATACACCCCTTGGCTTTCTCATGAAACAGCGACATGTATTCGTTGTAATGCCCAAATGTCTGATTGCGCAGGATGGTGGACATCACATGATAGGCCACAGGATAAATGGGCTCTGACATCAAGTAATGATTCCAATACAACAGATGAATGAAATGGTTTCTTCCATTGTGCATTTCAGATCCCACAAACCATTTTTCAATATTGCCTTGGTAGGTTAAGATAAAAACATGATCCTCGGGTTTCACTAGATACGATTCACTTTTTCGTACATCAGAAGGCCTTGAATCAGATGGAAGGGCATTCTTTTTTTTCTTCCTAAACTTGTCTATTAATGCAAAAAACTTGTCCCATGAATACGCGCCAACCGAAGGAAAGTCCAATTCTTTTTTAAATGACTTGGATGCCTCTGGCATCTGCAGATTGTATTCACACATCACCGGAAATGCCTTGTCAAAATCCTCATCATCCATCTTGATCACCTTGTCCTTTTTCTCAGGCATGGCAAAGGTTTCCTGATGGGCGATAAATTCTACCTCGCCTTTAAACTGTTGCAAATATTGAACAACAGAGGCAAACAAATCCTCGTCTACCTCTGCTGTCCGAATGATATGGGCTCTAATCATTTTGTTTTTTACGCTTACCGTCTTTACCAAATTTAAAGACATCTCTGAAGGTTCCTTCACTTTTGGCCATGATATAATTGTCCATGGTGTTGCTCATCTCAGCAAACACCTCAGAGGTCTGGGCTTTGCTGTACCTAAATTGTCTATCTGCATCAATACTCAACTTGCTGGCCATGGTAAGAATGTCAAAATCCGCACCCATGATTACAAACGTCCATTTCTCCGTTGCCTTTAATGCCGCTATTTTCTTGCTTACCTTATCGTAGGTATACTCTCTACTAGCGTTTTCTTCCCCATCAGTCAATATCACACAAACAACATCATCCCCCTCTTCCATAATGTGCTCTATACGGGCGATGCCTTGTCCTATTCCGTCCAACATCGCCGTTCCACCATTGGGATAAATTCGCTCTGCTGACAAAGGCTCCAAATGCGCCGCTGGAACGTTTAAAAACTCAAAGTTGACTTCATTTGAAAAAGTAATCAAATTGGCTTTGATCGGCACGTTTTGATTGCGCTGCTGGGTGTTTTGAATGGACAATATTTGCTCATTCAAAGCGCTCATTGTAGAGGACCAACAATTGGACATGCTCCCGCTTCTGTCCAAAATAAATAGATAATGTGTTGTTTTCATGGTGAAATATTTTTGACAAAACTGCGTCACAATATTTCACCGCTTCTCGCTTACAAGCTTGTAAGCCACTACAAACTATCTCTCACTTCTGGGGTCTTTGGGAGGCTGTCTTCTGCTTCGTCAGCTGTTCCTGGAGCAAAGTTGGGATCGTCCAGCAACTGATCCAATTGCTTGGTTACCTTCTTTTCCTTTTCTTCATCACGCGGCTGATCTTCTCCCTGATTTCTTTCAAAATAATCCTCACCCAAACAACTCATCATGCGCAATATCACTTGCTGCCTTTTCTTCATGTATCGCGAAGGCTGAGACAATTTAAATTTCTTGGGATTGGGCAAACAAGATGCTATCAAAGCGCATTGCTCTCTCGTCAATTTATCTGCTGTCGTGTTAAAATACATCTTGGCCGCTGACTGAACACCATAGGTACATTGCCCCATTTCGATAACGTTCAAGTACACCTCCATGATTCTATCCTTGGACCAAAAAGTCTCAATCAAAAAAGTAAAATATACTTCCAACCCCTTTCTCACCCAAGAGCGGGATGGCCACAAAAAAACATTCTTTGCCGTCTGCTGTGAAATGGTGCTGGCCCCTCGTTTCTTTTTGTGCGTCTCGTTGTATTTCCGTGCTTTTTCAATGGCCTCCCAATCAAACCCATTGTGGGTCATGAAATTGTTGTCTTCACTACTGACCACTGCCAGTTTCATGTACCGAGAAATTTCATCGCCATCCACCCATTCATAATGGTAGGTTGAGGATTCCTCCTGAAAAATTTGATCAGAAATGTGCAACCATGTAATGGGGGGATTGACCCAACGATACAGCAGTACCCAAAATACAGTGACCGCAAAAAAAACGGCCATGGCTTTTAAAATCCAAAAAAGGATTTTACGAATCATATCCCCATCTTTTTACGAATGTCCGACGGTACCGCATCCTTGTGAACTACCATACAAACAGTCTTTCCTTTAAAATACGCCTGTGAAACATGTTGATATCCTTTGGCGGTATTCTTTTCTCCCCAAGAGTTCTTGGTAATGTAATACAAATTTCCCCACTGGTCTTTGCTCGTTCCCACAATGTGCATCAAATGATCATCCGTAGTAGAAAAAGAATCAAAATCCGCTTGACGAGATTCTTGGGTCACATTAATTTCATTGGGCTTCTGGGTAAATAACTCCTCCTTTTTAAAAGGGGTTTGGGGCAACAATGCAATATTGTTTTTGAATGAAAATCCTGCCTCACTCACATCGGCATCCCAAGCAATCGTATAACCGGTTTTTAATGCGTGGTCAGCAACATTCTGAAACTCACTGATGGGCAAGTTGTAATATTGTCCTTTGGACCAATTGTCTGGGACCTCTAAAACAAATGAACTGTAGAAAGGATGATGACTAAAAGAGGTAAGCATCACATAATCATTGGGATTCAAGCCTAGCTCATTTCTAAAAGTTTCAGGTGTATACTTTTTCCCATTGTACTCAAATTGAGTAGGCAATTTTCCAATGTAAGTATCCAACAAGGCTTCTACACCTGCCTTCCATTCTGGATTACTTTCATTTAATTTTCTATCCAAAACCAACTTGGACATGCTCTCCATATAGGCATCCAAGACATTGTGATTGTAACTTGTAGCGCCGTTTACAAATCCTGAAAAAGCACTTTCAGGAACCACACCATACTCACGCATCACTTGAATAACGTCATGACTCAATCCTCCAGGACCCAATTGCTGCTTGCCCTGAAAACGAACATAGGAATCTACTTTCTTGCTGTACATGTAACGCGGATTCACCATCTCCGATAAATCCACTTCTGTCTTTTTAATTCGCATTGCCTCCGCTTCCAAAAAAGAAACAGTTGCAAAACTCCAACATGTTCCTGTCTGACATTGGTCCTCGACATGGCCATGCGCGTTATTCTGTATTACGGAAAAGACAAACTCTTCCTTGCCACTGGTTTTGGTATCCACTTGGGCAAAAGCAACGCTCGCACCCATTAAAAAAAGTACAGACAATTTTTTCATCTTGCAATGGTAAATTCATTTCACATCATTTCAAAACTTTTCCATCAGGTATTGCCTAAATTTGTTGTGTGTTAAGTACAAGCCAACTCGGGTACCAATACCCCAAAAGCAAGATGCTCCATTTCCCTGATTTCGAACTCAAGGATAAAGAAAACTGCCTTATTCTTGGGGAAAGTGGTTGCGGAAAAACCACTCTTCTCCATCTCCTAGCGGGTTTAAGAACCCCTTCGCAAGGTGAGGTGTTGTTCGATGGCAAAAGCCTGAGCCCGCTTTCCACTTCAGAAAGGGACCAATTCAGAGGAAAAAATATCGGCATTATTTTTCAATCATCCGCCTTTATCTCTTCGTTATCGGTTTTGGAAAACCTGATGATGCCTTTGATGTTATCGGGGCAAATCCAAGATGAAAACAAAGCAAAAGAACTTTTGTCCATTGTACACCTCGACCACAAAATTCTAAAACCCATCAATCAATTGAGCATTGGTGAGCAACAACGCGTCTCTATCATTCGCTCAATTATTCACGGCCCAAAATGGGTATTGGCCGATGAGCCCACCAGCGCGCTGGACAATAAAAATGCTGAAAGTGTAATTGAGTTATTGACCTCCATTACCCAAACCAATAACGCCTCTTTGATAGTTGTAACCCATGATCATCGCTGGAATCAAGCCATTCCTTATACCATTAAGCTATGAACATTGTAAAACTTGCCATCAAAAATATCAAGCACCAATGGCTTGACTCTGCGCTAAGCATTTTACTTCTGGCCTTTGGGGTTGGGGCCATCTCAATGCTGATATTGGTGGAGAAGCAAACCACCGAACAATTCAATAAAAATATCCAAGACATCGATATGGTATTGGGAGCAAAGGGAAGTCCCCTTCAACTCATATTGGCCAATGTCTACCATGTGGACGCCCCTACCGGAAATATCAAGGTTGGCGAAGCAAAAATCATTACCCAAAATCCAACCATCGAAACCGCCATCCCGCTCGCGTATGGTGACAATTACCAGCAGTGGCGCATAGTGGGGACCGATCAAAACTATGCATTGCACTACAACATGAAATTGCAACAAGGAGTTGAGTTTCAAGATGAATATGAAGCCACAATTGGTGCAGAAGTAGCGCAATCTACCGGATTAAAACTGGGAGATACTTTCTTGAGCACGCATGGTCTCGACCAGGAACAAGGTGATGAAGAACATGCCCACAATCACGGATATAAAGTTGTGGGTGTTTATGAAAAATCTGGAACGGTCATCGATAAACTTATCCTTACGCCTGTAGAAACCATCTGGCATGCGCATGAAGAAGAACCTGCTGAGGAACCAGAAAACAATATAGCCGTACAAGACTCTCTTTCAACACCAGCTGTCCAACCCGTCATGAAAAAAGGACCAATGAT
>CANHIV010000097.1 GCA_947460525.1 Flavobacteriales bacterium | reverse complement strand
TACAGCAACAGGTCCTGCTGAATCTTGGGGCCGAAACTTGGTGGGCAATCCGTATCCATCTGAAATTGATTGGATGACCGTTGAAGCTTCTAGTTCCAACGTTGGTGCCTACTACATCTACGATTATCAATCTTCCAACTACTTGTATTTTAATGCCAACAACGGTTCTTTCAATACCTCTACCGGCTATCCTGATGGAATCGGTCGTTATATCCCACATAGCCAAAGCTTCTTCGTTATTGCCACTGGCGCTAGCCAAAGCTTGAACTTCAGTGAGAGCGCCAAAGTCAATCGTTGCAGCCCCAAAGGATTTGAAAGAACTTACGTACAAAACCAACCCTTGATGGTGCGTTTGTACGATGCTGCCAACAAGGCTTCCGATGTTTCTACGATCGTTCTTGAGCATGGAAGTTCTGAAAAATTTGATGAAGGTTATGATGTTTTCGATTTATTCGATGCCTCAATTAACAGCGGAAATTTGAGTTTCACTTCTTCAGAAAATTACCCGTTGATGTCTGCATCAATCGCGGAAGAACAACAACAAATCGTCCCTGTTGCACTTGATCTTCAAGGCAACGGCGTATCGCAATCACGTTTGGTTTTTGAAGCGATTCCCGATGCATCACAATGGTACTTTGTAGCTGATGCTGCAGGACTTCAAGTATCAACAGACGGTATAGCTTGGAGCAATTTGAACCAGAACGAATGGGTGATGATCACCACTGAAATGAACATCCGTTTGACTTTCAATGACAACTTCAAAGGTCAAGTTGGAAAAATCGTTTCTTGTCCAGATGGACAATGTGCACCAGAACAAAACACTGTGGCTTTGACTGATCGCCTTCAGGTTTTAAACGGTTGGAATCAAATCACCATTCGCAACAACAACGCCATCATTGAGCAAGTGATTGTTCGCGATGCCATGGGCAAAGAGGTTGCACGCATGAGCGGAAGTCAAACACAATGGATGATGGATACGCAATCATGGGCTGCAGGGGTTTACATCATTGAAACCCTAAATGATTTGGGCAAAACCTGTGTAGAAAAAGTAATCATCCAATAAAAGATTGGAATCTTTCAAATTAAAAGGGCAGTTCTCACTGCCCTTTTTTATTTTTACCTCATGAAATTTCTCATCGTAGGATTAGGCAATATTGGTCATGAATACAACAACACCCGACACAACATTGGGTTTGACGTAGTCAATTATTTGGCCCATAAACACGGTGGAACTTGGCGCACAGCCAGGTATGCAGATGTGTGCGAAATCAAAGTGAAAGGGAAATTGCTCATTCTTATCAAACCCGCAACCTACATGAATCTTAGCGGTAATGCCGTAAGGTATTGGATGCAGGAAGAGAAAATTGCCGCCGCCAACACGTTAATCGTTACCGATGATCTAGCGTTGCCATTTGGAAAATTGCGCATGCGTCCCAAAGGCAGCGATGGTGGACACAATGGTCTCAAACACATTCAAAGTATTTTGGGCAATGATCTATATCCGCGCCTGAGATTTGGTGTTGGCAATGAATTCTCAAAAGGCAAACAAGTCGATTACGTGCTTGGTGTTTGGGGTGATGAAGAATTGAAAACCTTGGACACAAGAATTGAAAAGGCAGCCGACGGATGTTTGCTCTTTTCCCAAATTGGATTAGAACGGGCCATGAATGTGGTCAATGCCTCTTAAATCAAACACTATATTTTCCAAGTAAACTGCACACTCAGATTCCTTGGGGCATCTGGTTTTGCAGGACGCGTTGCGTAAAAGGCATTCAAGATATTTTGCACTTGAATACTACAAGACAACTGATCAGAAACATGGTAAAATACTCTTGCATCCAAAATGTGTGTACCATGATTTTGGGTAGTGCGATAATGCGACAACCCAGGAATAAACCACTCCAAAACAGGATCCACTTTTTGCATAAAACTGTAATAGCGCCAACCAACACCCGCTCCCCATTTGCCCTTGGATACATCCAAATTAAACTTGGCCATGTGCTTGAACCGATAACGCAGGATATAAGAGGCAGTATCTTTACTTGAAAATTCTGTCAAAAGCGATTGACCATATTGCCCCAAATTTTTTCCGCCATCGTATTGACTCAAATCTACAGGTAACAGGTAAGTATACCCGCCCAATCCATGCCATTCCCAACCTCTGTACTTGCCATTCACATTGACTGAAGTCTCCCATCCACCAATTTGTGCATCGGGCACATTGATGCTTTTGTAACCCAAACCAAACAAGGTATCCGTCAAGGCTCCCCATCGACCAAAAGTGAACTCAATCAAATTTCGATAGCGCGTTAAAAACAATGCATTGTCCCAGGTTACCTGCAACTCTTCTTTTTCCCAAATGGCCTTATGTCCCACTTCTGCATTCCATCCTTGCTCAGGTACCACATCGATGTTGGGATATATGTTGATTTGATCAATCGTGTAGCGAACAAAACGCTCCGCTGGAGAAGGAAAACGATAGCCTTGCACATATGAAGCGCGCAGGGTATGGTGGGAATTCATGGAGTAAGTAACCCCAATACGCCCAACCGGCATGGCCTGCGGATGCAATCCTTCCAACGCGTATTGTTCGATGCGGAGTCCTGAAGACACATGCCATTTTTTCCATCCCCAATCGCCCTGCGTAAAAAGACCTGCCATTGCACCTTCATGCCGACCACCAAAGGCTGCATCCTTAAATCCAAATCCCGTTGCATTGGCGCCCAGCAACCACTCCAATCCCCAAGTCGTATGGTGGATCCATCGATAAGTCAATTGATGCAATTGAACACCTTGCGAAAACGATTTTCCATCTGGAAAAAACGAACTATAATACCTGGCTTTCAAAGAGTGCAAATTGCCTTTCCTGTCCACATGCTCCAACCACGGGTCGATGTTCATCCAAAGATCATTGTACGTCGCAATGGCATTGCCAGCAAGGAAAGCGCCTGTGCTATCATTCTGCCAAAAAAGAGACGAACTCATGCGTTGACGCATGACCAAGCCATTGACACCCCACTGCGTATTTTTCCATTTCGGTAATTTCCACTTTGTTTTAAATGACCATCTTTGACGTCGCTCATCCTCCCCTCTGATCCATCCATTGGCGGCATGAACAGCTCCCCCAATCATCCACTTGCAATTTCCTGTTTGCTGACCGTAACGAAACAAATAACCCGTTTGATAGGGCAACTTCCCACTATTGGAGGTGTCCGCACTGCCCCACCATTTGGCATTGGGTACAGAAGGCGCGTCGTAGCCCGTATAATAGTATTGTATCATGCCTGATGGTTGAGATGTCGGGACCAAGGTTCTGACATTCACTACGCCATTCAGTGCTGATGAACCATACTGCACAGAAGAAGCTCCTTTCACTACTTCCATCGCGTCCATCAATTCAATGGGGATATAATTCCACTTGATGTCATTGCGGTCTGCGGTAAGCAACGGCACATCATCCAATACCAACAACACCCTGCTGCCTGCACCATACGAATAGCCACTGCCTCCTCTAAAACTGGCTTGCCCATCCACGATGGTCACGCCTGGAACACGCTCCAATGCCGCGGACAAATCCGTGGTTCTTTTGCGCATGACATCGCGACCATCTATTCGCTCAATACTTTGTGAATTCTCTCTGATCGATCTCCCATACAAAGATGAGCTCACCACCAAGGTGGAAGATTCATTGGCTATTGGTGACAATGCAACGAACAAATGAAAATGACCATCCGCGCGCATTTCCAGCTTGGCTGACCATTCTTCCTTTTGCCAATACACCTCTTGGTAACCCAACATTTTAATCGCAATCGCGCTAGAGCCCTTGACTACGGCTACGGCCTCTCCTTTCCAATCGGTCATTTGATGCTCATTGGAATTGAACACAATCAGAGCGCCGGGAACAGCTTCTTCCTTGTCTTTTTCTACAACATGAAAATGAACTTCCTGAGCCAGAATGCTACCTCGCCAAATGATCAAGAAAAATAAAATAATGTGTCTAGCCAACATGGCGGGCAAGATACTATTTTTTTCCTCTTTTTGTTTTCTCTGCGGCTCTTAGATCTGCATATCTCGGATCCTCTTGGTACGCCAATTTGCGCATCGCATGCACTTCGATATTCATCACCCCCATTTCTTCAATCACTCTTCCTTTCAAATAATACACGCCCTGCCCTTGCCACTGCATATTCCGCAATTGTGTGCTTGGAAAATGCGCCGTATCTAAAAATTCTCCTTGTTCATCAATGAAGTTGCCAAAGTACATGCGCTCTCCTTTGGAAGTTCGGGTAGACTTGGCCGTGATGTAATAGCCATAGGCCACTACCTCTTGTCCCAAGTGCTGGGGCAAATCCTTGGCGCAAACGTGTGGCTCCTTGGCCTCAGCCACCCATTGAAAAGGACTGGTGAGCGGGAAGCCCAAAAGCTCCATCTGATCATACACCTCTTCCAAGGGATGGTGCTCCAACTCCGGAATTTCAAAAGTCTTCCGCTCCACACCAAAGAGCGTAGACTGTGCATCATCCATTTTCTGATTGAAATAAATCTGCGCCTTCCACAACAACCGCTTCTTCGGCTCTCCCGTAAACCGCAAGGCGCCAACGCGAATCAACAGCACGCATTGCTCCAAACCCAAATGAACACGATCAATGAAATCATTAAAATCCAAGAATGGTCCATTGGCTTGGGCTTGTAAAATTCTTTCGATGACAGGATGATCCAAATCCTTGACTATTCCCAATCCTAGAAATATTGTCTTCCCGCGAATTAAGGATACCGCACTGCTCTGCTGCACACATGGCGGCTCTACCTGCGCTCCTTTCCTTCGTGCTTCGTGGACATAAAATTCAACAGAATAAAATCCCCCTCCATTGTTCAAAGTCGCCACCATGTACTCCAAAGGGAAGTATGCCTTGAGAAATAAACTTTGAAAACTCTCCACGGCATAAGATGCGCTGTGTCCCTTTGCAAATGCATACCCTGCAAAGCTTTCAATTTGGCGCCAAATCTCCACTATCTCCGGTAATGGATGCCCCTTTTGCAATGCGTTTTCTATGAACTGATCGCGGGCTTTTTCAAACTCCTCTCTTCCTCTAAACTTGCCACTCATTCCACGGCGCAAGGCATCGGCTTCTCCCAATGTCAACCCTCCATAATAATGCGCTACTTTGATGACATCCTCTTGGTACACCATGATGCCATAGGTTTCCGGCATCAGATCCAGCAACACCGGATGGGCCTCTTTTCTTCTCTCAGGTATGCGCTGTCGCAATATAAACTCGCGCATCATCCCGCTCTTGGATACACCAGGGCGTATCACCGAACTCGCCGCTACCAAGCCCAAATAATCATCCACCTGCAACTTGCCCAATAACATGCGCATCGCAGGCGACTCGACGTAAAAACATCCTATCGCATCGGCTGAACGTATCAAACTGCGTACTTGCTCATCTTGCTTGAATCTTCGAATATCATGAATATCAAAATTCATTTTATC
>CANHIV010000096.1 GCA_947460525.1 Flavobacteriales bacterium | reverse complement strand
AGCGGCTTCTTTGCTAACCGTCATATTCGATTTACCGCGAAGCAAAGCCGCTAGGGCATTCTCCATTCCCGAATCGATGTTGCTATCGGCGCCATTTCTAACCACCAATTGTCCCGTTCCATCTTCCTTTTTGACAGCGTTCACTGTTTGTGGGAAATAAACAGCTCCTGACCTTCCCGGCTGTACATCAAATTCGGAAATCAATTTTTCCTCGCTATCGGGAACTGTAACCGTATAGCTGTATCTGCCTGGCTTGGGGAAATAAACATCAAACGAACCTGACTTCACCTCTGAAGTAACTTCACTGACAATCTCACCTGTTTCCAAATCACGAACCACAATCTGGGCAACATTGTTGTCCGGATTTTCCATGTTGGTGAAATGTCCCTTGGCATAGATAATCTCCATTGGCGTGGTCTCAAAGGAGGTCTGATAAAGGGTGTAATGATTGATATCGGAGGTTCTGGCTGTTGCAAAAACTGCAGTTTGATTGGCGGCATCCGAAATAAACATCAAGTCATCATCAGGTGTATTAAAGGCAAATCCAAGATTGACGGGTTTCTTCCAACGTTTGCTCAATGAGTCCAAATCTGATCGGAAAATATCGTATCCGCCCATGCTATTGTGACCGGTTGAAGCAAAATACAATTGCTTTCCATTGGGATGCAAAAAAGGAAAGTCTTCATCGTATTCGGTATTGATTTTTCCGGCCAAAGGAGTGGGTTTTCCATAACTGCCATCCGGTTTTAATTCGGCTTGGTACAAATCCAGTCCGGATGTGTCACTGAGCAAACTGAAGTAAACAAACTTGGGCGTTCCGTTGATATGAATCAAATGAGGATCGGTAGATTTTCTGTCTTTGCTTCCTAAAAATTCAGCGGGAGTCGTGATGATTTTGCCGCCTACTGCTTCCAAAGCCATGTAGCGGAAAAAGTTAATCCTTTCTGCTTCTACCTTTTTCTTGACCACCATTTCTTTGGGGTGTGCCAATAATTTAGAACCATAAATACACATTTGAATCTGACGCAATGCATTGTATTGCTCAATAACTTCAGGCTCTGCTGTATCCAAAAAGGTTTCATAAGCATTGCAGGCCTCACCAAATTGATAACTCATGTGCAAAGCGCGACCCAAAAAGAAATAAACTTCCGGCGATGAATAGCCTCCCTTGATGGACGATTTCAAATACTTGACAGCATTGGTCTTATCCGCATCACAATAGGTTGCGCACACACCAAAGTGAAAAGTGTAATCAACATTGGACGGCGATAAGGCTATCAATTGCGAATACATGGGATATGCATCTGCATACTGACGAGCGTTGTAATAACTCAATGCTTCTTTGGCCAGTTTGGTCTCGTCTTTTTTTGCTTGCCCATTGGTTACAAGGGAAGTCAAAATCGCAAGACAAAACAAAAATATGTAGGAAATAAATTTCACGTTTCGGTTCTATTTAATCACGAAATATAAAACAATCCCCGCAATCCTCCAATTTTATTCCTTTACATTTGCCTCATGCTAAATCGTAGATTTCCCTTTGTTTTAATGGCCTTGGCAGTCGTTGCCGGTGCTTTTGGTGCTCATATGTTGAAAGACCTTCTAAGTCCCAAGATGATGACAGCCTTTCAAACGGGTGTCTTTTACCAATTGATTCATGGACTCGGATTGTTGATTCTGTGCGCTTTTCAAGAGAAAGTGAGCAGTCAAAGGGCTTTCAAGCAAACCTTTAATTTGTTGGCATGGGGGACAATATTATTTTCGGGATCAATTTATCTTTTGGCGTTCAATGAACTTTATCAATGGCATATTGAAAAGGTTCTAGGTCCCATTACGCCCATCGGTGGACTCTTAATGATTGCAGGTTGGATGCGCGGTGCGTGGTCTTTCGGTGGCAAGATTGTACCATTGTTGGTGATTTTTATTGCCTCAATCTCGAGCAGCCAGGGACAAGTTGCGCTGACCAATCTGACTACTTATAAGGTGGATGTTCAATGGCAAATCGATGCCGTTGCCCAAGGCTATTTGGTGGTTAGAGCCAACGGCAATTATAACGGTACACCGATCGAACTTTTGGCCTACGAGGTGGGAGACACCATTGGAAATGGACAGGTTGCTTTTGTTGGAAGTGGTTTAAGTTTTACCAATTGGGCGTTGCGAGCCAGCGAGAATTATTCCTTTCAATTGTATGGAGTAATCAATGGATTTGCTGGACCCAGTTATTATCCTTTGGGCGCTCCATCTTCTTGTAATACTCCTTTTAATATGATGGCCAATTACTATGATGCTGTGGACTCTACCTCGTTCAACTTTATCAATGACTTAAAGGCTAGAGTTAGGGCTCCTTACACTAAAATCAGCTACAACAATTATGACGAAACGATGATAGCGCAATACGCCCATGTGGATACTGCTGGTGGTCAACAAGTGGTCAATTGTGTGTATTCTCAATTTCATTATGTTTATACGCCGCCATTTGATTGGTTGCCCATTAGTAGGGAACATACCTACTGCCACAGTTGGATGCCTAGCTATTCTTCTACCAGCACCAATGAATATGCAGATCAACATCACCTTTTTCCCACCCAGCAAAACAATGCCAATGGTGTGCGAAGCAACCATCCTTTGGGAGAAGTTGTAACGCCGGTTTCTACTTTTATTCTCGGTACTTTGGGTAACAGTGAGCAAGGTTATTTGGTATACGAGCCAAGAGAAGTTCAGAAAGGTGATGCGGCTCGTGCGTTGCTATATATGGCTTTGCGATATGATGACCTTAATGGACTGAATTGGACGTTTGATTATCTGAATAACACCACTTTACCCAATTTAAGTGAAGGGCCGCAAAACATCGAAACTTTGCTGACTTGGCATTTTCAAGATTTGCCAGATGGTTATGAGCGCGGGCGCAATGATTACATTCAAAGCATCCAACAAAACAGAAATCCTTTCATCGATCATCCATTTTGGGTGAACAGAATCAACTTTGGTGATTTGTCCTATATCGCAATTCCCAATTCCACTGAAGAAATGGGCACATCCAATTGGCAAATTTTGGACAATGGCAATCAACCCATTTTGGTGGCCAACAATGATGTTCCTACCCAATTTGTAATCTTTGATCAAATGGGCAAAAGGGTAGTGGAGGTGCAAAAATCTTCGCCGTTATTCAGAACACAAGATTTTCAATTGCCTACAGGATGTTACGTTATAAGAGCGATTTCCGGAAGTGAAATCAACAACTTTAAGGTGTTTTATCAGTGTCCATGAAGATAGCAGCAAGCAATTGCTGAACAGCTTCTGATATGCCAATTTCTTGATCGATGATTTTTTTCTCTACCTCTTGAATCAGCGGTAGACCTGACATTTTAATTTTAAGTTGGCGAAGCAATTCGGTTTCAAACTGCCATGTCAATTGGCCACTGCGACGGATATTCCACTGACGAGATTTGCTCCAACTTTCAAATCTATTCAATTCCTCTACCAAAAGGTCGATGCCTTTTTTCTCGATGGCGCTGAGCGTGACAACGGGTGGTGACCAAGCATCGGGTCGCTCCGGAAACAAGTGGAGGGCATTTTGATATTCAGCTTTTGCCAGCTCTGCTTTTCGATGATTGTCGCCATCCGCTTTGGTGATGGCCAAGAGGTCACACATTTCCATGATTCCTCTTTTGATGCCTTGCAGTTGGTCGCCCGCACCTGCCAGCATGAGCAACAAGAAGCAATCGGTCATGTGATGCACTGCAGTTTCGCTTTGACCTACGCCTACCGTTTCGACAATTATGCGATCAAATCCTGCAGCCTCACACAACAATATCGCTTCATGGGTATGTGCGGCAACACCGCCCAATTCATTGGCTGAGGCGGATGGTCGAACAAAAGCATTGGGGTTCATGCTCAGTTGCTCCATTCTGGTTTTGTCTCCTAAAATGGAACCTTGGGTAATGGGGCTGGAGGGATCAATGGCCAAAACAGCAACACGATGTCCTTGCTGTATCCATTGCATGCCAAGGGCTTCAATCAAAGTGGACTTTCCAACACCGGGAACGCCGGTCATGCCCAAACGAAAAGATCTCCCTGTAAAAGGGAGAACTTTTTCAATAATTTTTTGAGTGAAATTTCGATGTTGGGGCAATGTGCTTTCCGACCAAGTAATGGCCTGTGACAAAGCGCTACGATTGCCCTTTAAAATTTGATCAGCCACTTCTGACCACTGGTCATTGTGGAGATGCTGGCGCAATGCGGATACCAGATGCTTGCGAGAATTTTCTTTAGAAGCATCCGATTGAAACATGCCCCAAATTATTTATAACACACCTCTTTGGCAGCTTGCACCACATCTTTAACTTGAGGCAATGCAGCTTCAATCAAAGTGGTAGCAAAAGCAAAAGGAGTATCGGTTTGTGTAATACGACGAATGGGCGCATCCAAATAATCAAAAGCGTTGCGTTGAACACGGTAAGCGATTTCTGTAGAAATGCTTGCCACTGGCCAGCTCTCTTCAAGAATGAGCAATCGATTGGTCTTTTTTACAGATGCAATGATGGTGTCTATATCCAACGGACGAATGGTGCGCAAATCAATAACTTCAACACTAATTCCCACTCTTTCCAATTCCTCTGCAGCAGCCAAAGCGGTCTTCATGATTTTTCCGAAGGAAACCAAAGTAACATCTGTTCCTTCTTTTTTGATATCGGCAACGCCAATCGGCAAGATGTACTCTCCGTCCGGCACCATGCCTTTGTCACCATACATTTTTTCTGATTCCATAAACAATACTGGGTCATTGTCGCGGATAGCCGCTTTCAATAAACCTTTTGCATCATATGGATTGGATGGCGTGATGACTTTCAAACCTGGAACATGCGCGTAAAAAGCCTCAAAGCTTTGGCTATGGGTTGCTGCCAACTGACCCGCTGTTCCGTTTGGCGCGCGGAAAACAATGGGAACATTGTATTGTCCGCCGGACATTTGTAACATTTTAGCGGCAGAGTTAATGATCTGGTCAGCAGCCAAGATGGCAAAATTCCAAGTCATGAATTCTACAACAGGACGCAATCCATTCATGGCTGCACCTACTGCAATACCTGCAAAACCCAACTCAGCAATGGGCGTATCAATCACACGTCTTGGACCGAATTCGTCGAGCATACCTTTGGATGCTTTGTAAGCCCCATTGTACTCTGCAACTTCTTCACCCAATAAAAATACAGATGAGTCTCTTCTCATTTCTTCTGACATGGCCTCACAAATGGCCTCTCTAAACTGAATTTCGCGCATGATTTTTCTTTAGTTCTAACTCCACAAAAATAAGAGATTGAGAATAAAACAAAGAGATTATTTGGATAAGTTTTAAAATAATTACTTTTGGGCCATGAGCAATTGGACAGACAACGACAACATTGAACAGGTAGACAAGAATGGGGATGATTTGCATTTGGACAAATACCCTGCGAAAAGACACGGTTGTGTCACCGCTTGGCTTTTATTCAGTTTGATTGT
>CANHIV010000095.1 GCA_947460525.1 Flavobacteriales bacterium | reverse complement strand
AGTTGGAAGATTGATAATCGTAGATGTAGTAGGCACCAACGTTGGAACTAGAAGCTTCAACGGTCATCCAATCAATTTCAGATGGATACGGATTGCCCACCAAGTTTCGGCCCCAAGATTCAGCAGGACCAGTTGCTGTATAGCTCAAAGAGCGTGCGATACTTCCTTTGATAGGGAAGCCCACCGGATTGATGGTTTTGGCAGAGGCTGTTGCGTATACGTTGTAACCCAATAGGGGATTCAATGTTCCCGTTGATGGACTGATAGCCGTGAAGCCTACGTTAGAAACGCCCTCCAATGCCTCGTTGTAAAACTTGATGCTGGTGGTGGTCATTGTCAATGCCGGATAAGCTATGCCCTTCACTGTGCGCGTTCCCCAAGCGGTGTTGGGCGACATCATAGAATTGGTGTTGTTGCTATACAAAGGACATGACAAGAACATCCAGTTGCTTGCAGGATTCGAGGGCATGTAGCGTTGGAGCAAAACGGGACCTGATACATCAGCACCTACGCCGATAGATTGAATAGATCCAGAACAAGTTGCGGTACTCAATAAGTTTAAACTTCCCCCTGTTCCATTGGTGGTCAAAGTGCCCACTGTAGGAATAACGGCGGCTGTTACATAAACAGGAGCGTTAAGCGTAACACCATTGGAATTATTGATCTGCAATTCCATGAATTGGGTACCAAAGGAACCACCAATCGTTTGAGCTGCAGCCCCGGCCATGGTCACACGACAACCTGAGGTACAACAACTAGAACCAAAAAGTCCATTGTAGGCAGATTCGCTGGCATTGTTGGTCCAATTCCCAGCCAGGGTCAAGGTTTGACTTGTTGCGTTGGCTGTAAGACTTCCACCTGTTTCCAATGTAACATTGTTGACATTGTAATTTCCGTCAATTTGGACGGCGTGTTGGATGATCAAATTGGTTCCGCTATTGATGGTTGGTGTCACGGCATTTCCACCGCTCGTCAAAGACCAAACGTTGTTCCCTGACATATTTCCTGCAGCAATGCTGTAATAGGTAGCAGCGGAAGACGCTTGAGAAACTGAAAAATTATCGATGGCAAAGTTGCCATTGATGTGAGCTGAAGGTGTTGCTGTACCATTGGGCCAACGAACGGAAGCCCCAACGTAGTTCATGGACGTGTATGTATTGTCCGTTACCGTAGAGGAGGTAACTTCATAAACACCATTGTTGTCATAATCGGCAAACACTGTCCAAACCCCGTTGGGAGAGCGGGTAACTTTTATACCCACTGCGGTAGAAATACTGTTGGGCCCTAGTCCCCATTCTCCGGTGTAAAGTCCAGTAGTGGAAGGGATTTCAACCAAATCAGAAACCATTGCGGTGGAACCACTGGTTACCTTCATTAATTTCAAAAAGCGTTTGGTGGGATTCAAATTAAAAGGCTCTGCACTGGTACTTGCTGCTGCAGTATTGGGATTTACGCCAATGGCGTAGCCTTGGTATTTGCTTCCGACAGTTCCCTCGTATTGGTTGCTACCGGTTGCAATTTTTGTATCTGCCTGATTGGCGGCCAAGACCACCCAAAATTTAGATGACGAATTGAGCGTTTTACCAAAGGTGGAGATTTTGAATTCCCACGTGGTGGTAACGCCATTGAGGTTGGTTAGCTCGTTGGGAACAGCTTTTGAAACTGTTGATCGGTATGTGGTCGATAATGTTCCACTACCGTTATGTCTCAAGGATTGGTTGCCGGAGATGGCTCCGGTGGTACTCAAAGCCCATTCTATGCCTGTAAAGGAATTCCAACTTCCGGCAGTGCTTTCAAAGTTGTCACTGATCTGAGACCAAGCAATTTGAGGCAGCAAGGCAAGTAATAAACCCAAAGAACAAATGATATTACGCATCATGATTTTTTGTTTGTGGCTCGAATTTACGGAAAAAACCAAGATAGGTTTCAAAAATTGGCATTTTGGCCGTTCTTTGTTACATCATTCGCATATTCATGAAAGTAGCCATAATAGTCGCAGCGGGCAGTGGAAAGAGATTTGGGGGACAGTTGCCCAAGCAGTTTTTGATCTTGAATAACCAGCCGGTTTTGGCACATAGCATTGAAGTTTTCAAAGAATCTGGCGCGCATGTCATCGTTGTTTTGAGTCCGGACATGGTGGAGTATTGGAAGGAACTTTGTCAGCAGTACGGCATGCCAGAGCATGAAATTGTTTTGGGAGGAAATGAACGCTACCACTCTGTTAAGAATGCCATTGCAGCGATTCCCGATGCATGCGCTTTGGTGGCCATTCATGATGCGGCGCGCCCTGCCATTGATGTCGCTTTTGTTCATCGTATGTGGGAAGCAGCGGAGCGTAATGGTTCGGCCATTCCTTATTGGCCCATCGCGGATAGCCTGCGCATGGAGCAGGATGGACAATGGAAAATCATAGACAGAAATTTGGTACGCAGCATTCAAACGCCCCAATGTTTTCGTTGGGAGTGGATTCGAAACGCATACGCAGGGCAATTTGAAAACACCTTTACCGATGATGCCTCTGTGGTGGAGCGAATGAAAGATGTACATCTCCATTTTGAGTTGGGGATGGCAGAGAATATCAAGATTACACAATCCCAAGATTTGGAGATAATGAAATCTATTTTGGAAAATAGAAACAATAAAAGTGAAGCATGATGGAAAATGAGAAGAAGGCCCCTTTGGCCAACAAACGCCCGCACAACCTTGAAATGCATGGTGATGTCAGAGTGGACAATTACTATTGGATGCGCCTTTCAGATGAACAGAAAGAAGCGGAAGCAAAGGATGAGCAGACCCAAGAGGTTTTGACTTATTTGACAGCAGAGAATGATTACACCAAAGCGGTGATGCAACATACTGAAGATTTTCAGGTGAAGCTGTTTCAGGAGATGAAGGGAAGGATCAAGGAAACCGATGAAAGTGTCCCCGTAAAGGACAATGGCTATTGGTATTACACCCGATTTGAAGAAGGGAAGGATTATGCGTTTTATTGCCGAAAAAAGGATAGCTTGGAGAATGCAGAGGAAGTCATGATTGATGGTCCATCATTGGCTGAGGGCAAGAGTTATTGGGCTTTGGGTGGAATGACCGTTAGTCCTGACAATCAATGGATAGCCTATGGTGTAGATGAGGTGAGCAGAAGGGTATACCGGGTTTTCTTCAAGGAATTGGCTACAGGTAAAATTTCCGATGATGTTTTAGAAGGCACAACGGGTCGCGCTACTTGGGCCACTGACAACAAAACGCTCTTTTATTCCAAGCGGGATCCGCAGACACTGCGCGAGTTTCAAATTTGGAAACACATCTTGGGTACACCCCAAGACCAAGACATTTTGGTCTATGAAGAGCAAGATGAAACTTTCAGCTGTTTTGTATTTAAAACCAAGAGTGAAAAGTACATTGTCATTGGATCTTCCCAGACTTTAACCACAGAGTACCGCGTATTGGAAGCCGATCAGCCCAATGGAGCGTTCAGAATCTTTCAAGCCAGACAGCGAGAAATGGAATACGCCATTGATCACTATGGCGATTATTTCTATATCACTACCAACTGGAATGCAAAGAACTTCAAGCTTATGCGAACCGCATTGGACAAGACCAATATGGAAAGTTGGGAAGAGGTGATTCCTCACAGAGAGGACGTGCTGTTGGAGGGAGTGGAAATGTTCCGTGATTTTATGGTTATTGATGAACGGAAAAATGGATTGACACAACTACGAATCAAACGTTGGGACGGAACGCAGGAATATTATTTGCCATTTGAAGACGCGGCATACTCCGCTGGAGTAGGCGCCAATCCTGATTTTAACACAGAGATCCTGCGCTATGGTTATACCTCGATGGTTACGCCGATGAGCACTTTTGATTTCAACATGGTTACCCAAGAAAAAACATTGTTGAAGCAGCAGGAAATTGTCGGAGGATACAACGCAGCGGATTATCATTGTGAAAGATTGATGGTTCCTGTTTCAGATGGTACGTTGGTTCCCGTTTCATTGGTATACAAGAAAGGTTTTGAGCGCAATGCACAATCGCCTTTGCTATTGTACGCTTATGGAAGTTATGGTCACAGTTTGGATGCAGGTTTTGGTTCAGCAAGATTGTCCTTGCTCAATAGAGGTTTTGCTTACGCGATTGCCCACATCCGCGGAGGACAAGAGATGGGGAGACATTGGTACGACAACGGAAAATTGTTGCAGAAGAAAAATACGTTTACGGATTTTGTAGACTGCGCACAATACTTGGTCAATGAGCAATTCACCGCTTCGGATCGATTGTTTGCCATGGGAGGAAGTGCAGGGGGGTTGCTGATGGGAGTAGTGGCCAATATGGCGCCTCAACTTTTCAAGGGCATTATTTCCGCAGTGCCATTTGTGGATGTGGTCACCACGATGTTGGATGAAACCATTCCATTGACAACCTTTGAGTATGACGAGTGGGGAAATCCCAATCATGAGGAGTATTATCGCTATATGAAATCATATTCTCCAATTGACAATATCGAGCAGAAAAGCTATCCCAATATTTTGGTTACTACGGGCTACTGGGATTCGCAGGTTCAATACTGGGAACCTGCCAAGTACGTTGCCAAAATGCGCGATTTAAAAACGGATCAGAATCGATTGTTGTTTTGGTGCAACATGGACGCAGGACATGGCGGAAAATCGGGAAGATTTGAAGCTTTGAAAGAAGTAGCGTTGGAATACGCGTTTATGCTGGATTTGGTAGGGATTGTCGATTAGTACAATATTCCAAAAGCTTTTAACTCTACAAGCAGGTCTTTTTCAGGCGTCAAGTGCAAAGTCTGAAGACCTGCTTTTTTTGCGCCCTCAATGTGCTGGATTGAATCATCGATGAAGAGCGTTTCTTCAGGATTCAATTGGTGCTTTTCACACAGATACAAGAACGTTTCAGGATGCGGTTTACGCATGCCCAATTCTTGGCTATAGTGAATGAATTCAAAACCGGCTTTGAAGGTAGAATAGTCACCAGCGTCTTTCATCATTTGCTCAAATTCAGGGACATGGGTTGCGTTGGTATTGCTCAAAAGGAAAGTGCGGTAACCGGCATCTTTTATTTTTGGAATCGCTGCAATGCGCTCTGCAAGGGGGTGAAGTAAAATGCTGTTCCATGCATCTCTCACCGCTTGTTGCTCAATATTGGGCATTTTTAGATACAGATAATTCCAAAAGTCTTCAACGGAGATGTCACCAATTTCCAGACGATCATATACATCGCTTTGCGCGGCTTGGGCGTATTCACTGGTGAATCCTGTCCATCCTAATTTAGAAAATTCTCGAGCAGGTGCGTTGTAGTCTATTGCAAACAATACACCGCCGAAATCAAATATGATGTTTTGAATACGGATTATCTTTTGGTCCATGCGCGAGGATCGACACGTTGAACTTGCGCACGAAGAAGAGCTTCATCTTTTTCACTAGAAGCGGTTCCATAACATGCGTAGTAATAATCTTGGAAAGGAATAATCACTGCATTT
>CANHIV010000094.1 GCA_947460525.1 Flavobacteriales bacterium | reverse complement strand
GGGTGGAGTCTTCACAATACAGCCGTTGGTCGATCCCGCATTACAACATTTTGTTTGGTCAAAACATGAACGACGTTCAGTTGGATTATGTAGCCAAAAAGGAAACATTGGTGAATGGCAGCAAAGGGGTAGGGCTTTCTACCCATCTGGAATGGGAGAATATCAAATATCCAATTCATTGGTATTGCAGCATCAAAGATCTGGGATTTGTGAAGTACAATCAATTGCAGATGGATCGTTGGAAAGGTGACGGTTTGTATCCTGGCTTCAATACACAAACTTTGCAGAATGCGGATTCATTGGCCAATTTCTTAGCGCCTTTTGCAGTGCACAAGCAGCGAATAGTGGAACGTTGGGTGGCATTGCCGACATCCTTTAATGCCAGTTTCGAGTTTTTGAGACGATGGAGATACAGCATGGTGTATTATTTTGGTGGGCAATGGGGATATCAATCTTTGGGCAAAGCATGGATGTTAGAAAGAAATAACCAATCTTGGCAGTTTAGGTTAGATGCCTTGCGTTCTTTTCAAGAGCAATGGGGAATGCGAGGTAGTGTCCATTACATCAATCACAACGGTTGGAATATTGCATTGGTTGGAAACAATTGGTTGAGAACGGCTGTGGGCGATGCGCCATTTTTTAGTGGGCAAATAATGTTGAATATGGCTTTTTAAATTTTAGGAAATGAGAACAGATTTAGATAATCAAGTATTGAATGCGTTGCCACAATTGAAGGGCGATCGCTTTTTTTTAATCGCAGGACCATGTGTGGTGGAAGGCGAAGAGATGTTGTATGAAATTGGCACAGAAGTCAAAGCAATTTGTGATCGTTTGCGCATCCCTTTTATTTTTAAAGCCTCTTATCGAAAGGCCAATCGTTCTCGTTCAGATTCTTTCACGGGTGTGGGCGACGAACAAGGTTTGAAATGGATTCAAGAAGTGGGACAGAAGTTGGGTGTCCCAACGACCACAGATATTCATGCTGCGGATGAAGCGGCAATGGCAGCGGAGTATGTGGATATTTTGCAGATACCTGCCTTCTTGTGTCGCCAGACAGATTTGTTACAAGCGGCAGCGCAAACAGGAAAAGTGGTGAACATCAAAAAGGGTCAATTCCTTTCGGGTGAATCCATGGGACACGCGGTAAGAAAAGTAATCGAGGCAGGCAATGACAAAGTTTGGTTAACAGAAAGAGGTTCGATGTTTGGCTACCAAGATTTGGTTGTCGATTATCGCAACATTCCGGCGATGCAAAATTTTGCGCCTGTCATCATGGATTGTACCCACAGTTTGCAACAACCCAATCAGTCTTCAGGCGTTACTGGAGGAAAGCCCGAATTGATCGCTACCATTGCCAAGGCTGCAATTGCCACAGGTGCCAATGGTTTGTTCATTGAAACGCATCCCAATCCGGCCATCGCAAAAAGTGATGGCGCCAATATGTTGCGCTTGGATCATTTGGAATCTTTGCTTACAGATCTTTGTAAAATCTACGACGCGGTACGTGCATAGGTTGCTATTTTACATATCGTTGTTGATTTCAGGTTGGTGCTCTGCACAGGCTGATTCTGTTTGGTCCTATACGGTAGGAGGGGGCAGCCAAGATCACCTGATAAAAATGACCAAGGATTCCTCGGGCAATGTATGGTCCGTTGGTTCCACTTGGAGCGCGGCTGGCATGGGCAATCAGATTTTGGTAGTCAATACCGACTCCATGCTGAACTGCATCCAAAGTTTTGATTTGGGGGATGAAGGTGTTCAGTCAGGGCAGGATGTTTGGATTGCGCCCGACCAATCCATTTGGATTTTATCCTCTTCCTCAGGGCCTACCACGAATGGATATGACCCCAGTTTGTTTCAATTGAATACCGCTGGAGATCTTGTACAGGAAAAAGTTTTACTCACAGAAGGTTGGCAAAACGCCGAAAGTTTTCATTGGCATGAACACCAATTTTTGGTCATAGGATATTCTTGGAATTCCGATTTGTTGAATCAAGCCGAAGTGTGGATTTGGGACCCCGTTGCACCCAATCACCTTCAGGTCAGTTTGCCCATTGTAGGCTATGACATGCATGCGCCAGTTGTGGCTTGGGATTCTACTGCACAGGCCTGGATGGCGGTGTTCAATTATTGGACAACGCAAGACAGCTTGCCCAATACGGCGGTTTTTTGGATCAATGAAATTGGTACTGTAGTTCAAAGCATTGTCAATGCACCTTTGTGCAAGGGCATACAAATGTGGGATGCCGTTCCCCACAATGGCAGTTGGACAGCAGCGGGTGGGTTTTTAGAAAATGGTGTTTTTAGAGGTCACTTGATGTATTGGAATGTGGATGGCAGTATGGCGAACGCCGCGGCCTTTCCCGCAACGCCAACGGAGAGCATTTTAAGAAGCATTGAATTAAAGGGTGAAGGTGATGGCTATGTTGTCGCCGGATGGACCTATTATTTCGGTGCGGGATTTGCCGACGCATACATTCATGGGCTAGACTTTAATATGACCTGGCTGGGTGGCGGTGCTATCGGCGGCGCCATGGTGGACAAGGTAAAAGATGTTTTTGCATTCAGTAGAAACACCTTGATGATGGTGGGGGAGAATGCCAGCCAAGATGCCAACCAAGGAGCGCAGGGTTGGTTATTGAAATTCAATGATGATTACATAACAACTTCTGACTTGCCCATCACATTGAGGCAAGTGGATTGTTTGGATTTGGATGTCACGGAGGAGAGCGGTGGTAGCACGTTGAATGTTTATTTTGATGGAAACGAATGTGTTTTTTCAGAAACGGTGCAGAATATCAGATTGTACAATCTCCAAGGACAGCTTGTAGCAAGCCAAAAAGTCCCTTCTCGACATTGGCTTCCGAACACCAACGTGCAAGGCGTTTATCTGTTGTCTGTAACTTCTGTATCAGGAGCCCAGCACACTTTTAAGGTTTCTTTGAATTAAGGCAGTGCCGGCTGTCCCGCATTGATCCATGCGGTGTACCAAAAGTCGCCAATACTGGCAATAGCGGATTTCATTCTTCGTTCAACTTGACCATTCAATAGGGAATGGTAATTATGGCTCAAGGCTTGTGAGTATTGATACGCAGCGTCTTCTCCCCGCAATTGGTAGTCATACCAATATTGATCGTTCATGGTGGATTTGGCTTGTGTTTCAAATTGGAAGACACTGTCTAGAGCCAAATGACTTTCCCAAATGCGATCCCAAATAAAGAGGTCCGGACGTTCGATAAGTTGAGCGTGATGGAATGGTATTTTAAATTGTTCGTAATACAATTCCGGCAGCCGAGATTCCCAAAAGCCATGCAGGCCTTTTTGATTGGTCAGCTGCCCATTGTAATTGGAGGTGGTGTGCAGGGGAACGTGTGCATCACCGATGTAGTGACCCAATTCCGCACTGATCTGTAGGATTTTCTTTTTGTCCTTGGATACAAACGCTTCTGTGAGTTGAAATAGTTTCTTTTGGACTTGCCATGGGACGATGCCGTGTGCATGCAGGCTGTCAATTTCAAATTGGCAAATGGCATTTCCCCAGGTGGTGGGCATGGGCCGACGTTGATGGGCATTGGGGTAATAATGGTCCAGATCGATGTAATGGCATTCCGCTTCTCCTTTGACACTGTATCTTCTCTTGTCCGGATCAACACTGTGCTCAATCAAGTAAGAAAGGTTGTCCTTGTAAAAAGAAAAAAGCGGAGTGGGAAGGGTGAATACAGCGAGCTCGTTCAATTTCTTGTGGCCAAAAAATCCCCAATCGTCGGTACAAGTGATGGAGGTATCTTGGGGTCGCGCAAAACCAAGTAAAATAAACACGAAGATGAATATGCAATACCTAAACATTGAGCTTCACGAGGGCTCCGTCCTTCAGAATGGGAATGCAAGGAACGGTATTCAGCGTAAGGCAATATTTGACGTCTTTTTGGATCTTTAAATGAATAAGTCTTCTTCGGTGTGAAGACGCGCGCAGAAAACTCCAAACATTTTCTTTTGCACTTTGAAATAAAAATTTGGCAGCTACGGTGCTGTCCTCTAAAGCTTGAAACTTCTTTGATTGAATCAATTGATCGGCAATCGCGCCAGCACAAATCGTATCCTCAAGGTTTACTTTGTCTTTCCAACCACTGGCCAGAATCAAAGTGTTTTTGTTTTGAGCCATCAACCATTGGCACAAATGATCGAGGTTGTTCAAACAACCGATTACTACCAATCCATCATTCTTGGCGATTTCAATGGCTTTGGTTCCATTGGTCGTGGTGAGCACTACTGTTTTACCCGACATGTCATTGTCGATATACACATAGGGCGAATTGCCAAAATCAAATCCTTCAACAACTTGGCCATCCCTTTCTGCACCCACGGTAAAGCCTTTGGCCTTATAAGCGTTGGCTTCGTCCAATGAGGCAACGGGAATGATTTTCTCTACCCCATGGTGCAGGGCAGTGGTCATTGCGCTTGTAGCGCGCAATACATCAATCACAACAATGATGTCAAAACCCCCGCGGTACAATTCGTACTGGGCGGGGGTGTAACATACTTCAACTATTTTCTTTTCTTCCAAAATGGAACGATTATGCGTTTTTATAAAATGGCAATCCCACCACACTGGCTTTGATTTGTTTGCCACGAATGACAACAAATACTTCTGAACCTACTGTGGCCATCGCTGCTGGCACATAGCCCATGCCAATGGCTTTTGAAAGTGATGGAGATTGGGTTCCACTGGTCACCACTCCGATAACTTGACCTGTAGCATCTGCAATCTCATAGCCATGGCGGGGAATGCCTTTGTCGATCATCTCAAATCCTACCAACTTTCTGGTAACCCCTGCTTCTTTCTGTGCTTTTAAATTCTCGCTATTGTTGAAAGGCTTGGCGAACTTCGTGATCCATCCCAAACCTGCTTCCAATGGCGACGTGGTATCGTCAATATCATTACCATACAAGCAGAATCCCATTTCCAATCGCAACGTATCTCTAGCACCAAGACCAATGGGCTGAATACCAAACTCAGCACCAGCTTCCATGACTGCATTCCACATCTTTTCTGCATCTGCATTTTGGAAATAAATTTCGCATCCGCCAGCTCCAGTGTAGCCTGTAGTAGAAACAATCACATTATCAATGCCTGCAAATGTTCCGCGCTGTACGGTGTAGTATTCCATATCAACAACATTCATGGAAGTCAATTTCTGCATTGCCTTTAATGCCAATGGACCTTGAACGGCCAAAAGACTCATGTCTTCTGAAACATTGTTCATTTCAGCGCCAATTTGCGCATTGAACTTTTGAATCCAATTCCAATCTTTGTCAATGTTGGAGGCATTCACCACCAAGAAATATTCTTCTGGGCCAAAACGATAAACCAATAAATCATCTACAATGCCGCCATCCAAATTGGGCAAGCAGCTGTATTGTACTTTGCCATCAAATAACTTGCTGGCATCGTTAGAAGTAACTTGTTGAATCAAGTCCAACGCCTTGGGACCTTTCACCCAAAACTCACCCATGTGACTAACAT
>CANHIV010000093.1 GCA_947460525.1 Flavobacteriales bacterium | reverse complement strand
CCCCTGAGCAATACAATATTTTAAGAATATTGCGCGGCGCCAAAGGTGAGAAAATGAGTCTGAATGATATCAGCAGCAGAATGATTGATCGCGCCAGCAATACCTCTAGATTGATAGACAAACTTGTTGTCAAAAAATGGGTCATTCGCAACATCTGCCCCGACGACAGAAGACAATCTGAGATTGCCATTACTGAAAAAGGATTAGAAATTCTGGAGAAACTTCAATCCCCCATTGACGACATCACTGAACAATTCTCGTTCATATCGGTTTCAGATTGTAAGAAGTTCAACAATGCGTTAGACGAAATAAGAAATATCAATAACCCTTCATAACTATGAAAAAAATCATGATGATTGCCCTAGTGGCATTAAGCAGTGCAACATTTGCACAAATCAAAGACGGTAAGTATATCGTTGATTACAAAACCTCTAAAGTAGATTGGAGAGGAGAAAACCTTGTAGGTGGTGGACACGATGGAAACGTTAAAGTTTCTAGTGGAAACGTAGTTGTTGCAAAAGGCAACATTACCTCAGGTAAAGTAAAAATCAACATGAATGACATGACATGTACAGACATCACTGATGCTGGTACAAATTCAAAATTGATCAACCACTTGAAAGCGGAAGATTTCTTTAATACTGCCAAATTCCCAGATGCAGCATTTGAAATTACTGGCAGCACTGCAAAAGCAGACAAGAATGGCAACACCCACGTTGTTAAAGGAAAAATGACCATCAAGGCCACCACTTTGGAAATGGAATTCCCAGTTAAAGTTGAAGTGCGTGATGGCAACATGACTGTAACAGGTGATATCACTGTTGACCGTTCAAAATTTGATGTAAAATACCCAAGCGTTGGTGATTATGCAGCTAAAAATGAGTTGAAAATGAAATTGGATATCAAAGCCAAAATCTAATTCATTCGATAAATTGAAAGGGGGGACTTAGGTCCCCTTTTTTTTTGGTTTGTCCGCAGAAGATTCTGGTAAAAAATAGCGCAAATCCAAGGTAAGGTAAGTACCATTCAAATAAAATTGGGTATCGTTTCCGCTACCATTGTTTTCAATTCTAAGATTGGACAACGCTATTTCACTCAAAGGCCGATGATAGGAAGCACCGATATAAAAGAATCCAGATTTTGGTGTCCTGTATTCAAATCCCAGATTGGCCAATACACTTGGCATCATCCAATTGTTCCTGTAGGTTTTTACATGGTAGTCGATAAAAGATGTATCGACCACCGTACTTCCAAATTTCTCCAGATTACTTGGATAAAAATTCAAAGCCATTCCCCCACTTCCATTCATGAACCATTGCTTGCCCAATTGCACATAGATCAAAGCCTGAAGGGGAATTTCATAGCCCACCAATCGATAGGACATGGACTCCGAGAAACCAAACCGCAAAGACTCAAAACTGACTTTGTAATTGCGCTGAACCATAGCGATACCCGTTTCCAATGACCACATATTGTTCAATCCCCTTCTAATGACTACCCCTGAGTTCCAACCCAATTGATTTTCCAAAAGCGCGTCTGTATGTTCTGAAAATTGTCGGATTGGCCCTGTTCCAAAAAACTGACTGGGCACCATGGGCTTCAATTGAATGCCAAGGGTTGTAACGCCCTTTTGCGCAATAGCCGTTATTGCGCTAAAAAACAATATAAGTAGAGAAAATACAACTTTATTCATTGTCCCAATTCCACTGGGTAACGTATTCTAATGGCTTGCGATGGCTTTTAAAATCTTGGTGCGCTGGATATCCAACGTAAAAAATACCCACACATTGTGTTTGGTCGTCTAAACCAATAAAATCTCTAAAAGCTTTTTTCTTGATGATTCCCGGCGTTGCCCAATAGCCTGCCAAACCATAAGCCACGGCAGTCAAGTGCAAATTTTGTACGGCTGCACCCATTGCGGCAAACTCCTCCCATTCCGGAACTTTTGCAGCAGGATCTCTGTGCATACACAACACAATCGCAACAGACGCTTTAGAAACGCGCATCTGCATTCTCTCCAAAGCAGCAGTATTGATGTCCAATGGATCAACACCCTCGGTCATGGCCAAAACCATAACATCTTTGAGTTGCTCTTTCTTTCCATTGGCATATACAGCAAAACGCCAAGGCTGTGTCATGCCATGATTGGGCGCCCAGGTGGCGTTGGTCAATAACAACTCTATTTGTTCTTGATGAACTTTTCTATCCGAAAAATGCTCTGGAGCTATGGATCTTCTAGAACGGATCAAATCCGTTATTTCGCTTAAATTGTACTGCATAATTGATTTTCAAAACTACGTTTAAATCAGGAAAACCCTACATTTGAGATGTCAAAATATGGAAAAGTACATTGTGATTACAGGAGCGGGTTCCGGGATGGGACAAGCCACTGCGGTTTTGTTGTCAAAGAACCCTGAGCATCGCATCATCTGCATTGGCAGACAGATAGAAAAACTGCAAGAAACGGCAACAATGATGGAAAACAGTGCGCAACATTTCCTTTGGGCAATGGACATCACGAGCGACCCATCATGGAAAAGTCATTTTTCTGAAAGTAAAATCCCACATGTATATGCGGTTTTTGCCAATGCTGGAATTGGCGGTAGCAATCAATACGGCGCAGAAGACCGTTGGGAAGAAATTTTACACACCAATTTGACAGGTACCTACGTTACTGCACAAAACACCTTGCCCTATCTCGAAAAAGACCCCCGTTCCCATCGTCATTTCATCATCACCTCTTCTTGCCTTGCTCGATTTGGGGTGCCGGGCTACAGTGCCTATTGCACGGCCAAAACAGGTCTTTTGGGACTAACCAGGTCTTTGGCTGTTGAATGGGCCAGCAAAGGGATTCAGGTTAATGCCATTTGTCCCGGTTGGGTAGAAACAGACATGGCCATTACCAGTGTCAAACGTTTGAGCCAATTCACAGGAAATACATTGGAAGAAGAATTAAAAATTCAAAAGTCATTGGTTCCCTTGAATAGGTTTTCAGAACCCAATGAGATTGCACACTTCGTGGCCTACTTGATTTCTGAAAATCAAAAATCAATCACCGGACAAGCTTTGGACATCAACAATGGATCCTACATGTCATGAGAAAGAAACTTTTATTTTTTTTATTTGCCCTAAATATTTCTGCGCAAGCCCAAGTCAGCGATAGCGCAATGATTGCTAAATTGTACAGGGAGGTATTGCTCAACGGAACTTGCTACAATGAGCTCCATGATTTGTGTAAAAACATTGGTCACCGCGTGGCAGGTTCAGCTGCAGCGGACAAAGCCATTTTGTGGGGCAAAGAAAGATTGAATGCAATGGGTGCAGACACCACTTACTTGATGCCCGTGAGCGTGCCCAAATGGTCGAGAGGAAAATCAGAAAAAGGCGTTGTCATCATCAATAAGAAAAAAACCACAATCCCCATTGCGGCATTGGGCGGATCAGTGGCTGGAGATATTACTGCCCAAGTGATCATGGTGAAAAGCGTTCAGGAATTGGAACAAATGGATCCTAAAAAAGTGAAAGGTAAAATTGTATTTATTAACAAACCACTGGATGCAGCATTGATCAATACAGGTGCGGCCTATGGCGGTGGAGGTGAAATGCGCTGGCGCGGTCCCAAACTTGCCGCTGAAAAAGGAGCCGTAGGCTGTCTAACACGATCATTGACACTAGCGGACGATCAATTTCCGCATACAGGAGCAATGGATGCCACTACCATACCGGCAGCAGCGCTTAGTGCATACCACAGCAAATGGTTAGGTGATTTGCTACAAGAAAATGATGATGTTACATTTCACTTGGATCTGAAATGTACCAATGGCGGTAGGGTAACCCAATACAATGTCATTGGTGAACTTAGAGGCGCTGAATTTCCTGAAGAAATCATCACCATTGGTGGACACTTGGACTCATGGGATATAGGAGAAGGCGCACATGATGATGGTACCGGCTGCGTTCAAAGCATGGAAGTACTTCGCACTTTAAAGGCCATTGGCTATCAGCCAAAACGAACCATTCGCGTTGTTTTATTTATCAACGAAGAGTTTGGAAATGATGGAGGGCTTACTTACGCAAAAGTGACCAAGGAGGCAGGAGATGAACATTTGGCTGCGATAGAAAGTGACGGAGGTGGATTTACGCCAAGAGGTTTCAGCACACAAAGCCCAGATGATCGATACAATCAATGGATGACATGGACATCATTGTGGGAACCTTACCAGCTGCACAGTTTTAAAAGAGGTTGGAGCGGTGTCGATATTGCCCCATTAAAAGATGACCGTGTCGCATTGTTTGCGCTCAACGTTGATAACCAGCGCTACTTTGATTACCACCACACGAAGAATGATGTTTTTGAGAATGTCAACAAAAGAGAATTGCAGCTGGGCGCGGCTTCCATGGCCAGTTTGGTGTACATGATTGATCAGCACTTCAGCCCCATTCCATAGTTACTTCCACATTTGGGCATGCCATGAACTACCCAAAGTTTTAACCAACTCATCCATTTGGGAATATGTTGCTATGGTTGTATCCAAAATCAACGTATCATCGGTTACTTCATTGGCTTTTCTCATGGCCCAAAATTGATGGATTTTTGCCTGTCTCCAATCGCCATCCTTCTGAAAATACACCCACATCCTGTCCATTAAATCCAATTGAAACATAGCACCCAATTGGCGGATTAACGCGACACTTTTGTCGATGCTGCATCCCGAGATGGATTCAAAATCATTCCAACCCACTACCATGACTAATCTATTCTCTATCAAAAAAACATCGCCATGATTGGCCTTTCCATGGGTATTCCAATCGGTCAAAAACTGCGCACGCAAACTTTCAAATGACAGAACTTCCTCAGGGGTTAATTCTCTAGGAATATTATAAAACCACAAACGAGCCAGTGGTGAATGAGCGGATAAAACAGCGTTAATTTTCATATTTTCTTTTCCATTGATCTATGAGTAACAAGACAAAGAAAGACGGAGATTGCAGCACCATCCAAACCTTTCTTGTGAAATTCTGTAATTGCAACGAATCTATTGAAACGGAGATGCCATACAACAATACAATCAATGCTATCAAGCCCATGTAATACATCACTATCCACTTGCGATTCACCTCAATATTCGTAAAGCATTTGGGCAACATCCACCACTCTAAAAATGCAAACAAAAAGGTAAACGTTATGGGGACTAGCCATTTCATGCGTTTCCAAAATTGCACATTTTGACTATAAAACCAATTCCAATCAGAGTGTGCGTATATCTGAGCAAAAGGCGCTATTTCCGCTTGGTAATTTTTAATCGCCAATTTTTGCTCCAGCGTCCAAGAATCAAATGCAGGAAACTTCTCACGCATCATCAATTGATAATTGACATTGACCTTTGACCACTCATTGGACCACACCAAAACCAAGGCAATGATGATAAATATCCAAAAACTTCTACTCATGGCTTCCAAAAAACTGGGCTTTTTTTAACCAAAAAAACCAAAGCCCAACCACAACACTGTATACCAAAACGGTAAACGTGTAATCATGATT
>CANHIV010000092.1 GCA_947460525.1 Flavobacteriales bacterium | reverse complement strand
TCAGATTCTGAATGGAAGGAGTGTTGGCTCAAAGCACAATCACTAATTCAACCGCTATCATGATCTCTACCATCGAATCATTTTTCAAAAAAAATTCCATTGGTCAAGAACCCATGATTGTTGGCGTCAGTGGTGGCAAAGACAGCATGGCGCTGCTCCACGCTTTAAGTCAACTCAAATCCGATCTTGTAGTTGCTCATGTCAACTACCATTTGCGGGGAAATGACAGCAACCAAGATGAAGCTGTGGTCCAGCAATTTTGTCAAGAGCACAACATCATCTTTGAAAAAAGAGACGCTGCAGAAGCCCCACAAGGCAACTTGCAAGATTGGGCGCGCAACATCCGTATGGACTTTTTTCAGGAATTAAAAACCAAACACCAAGCCCTATGGATTGTATTGGCGCACCACGCCGATGATCTGAGAGAAAGCCAATGGCTCAAATTTCTTCGTCTCAGCTTAAATGGCATCATGGGCATGAAGCCCATCAACCAAGACACCCTGCGCCCCTTGTTGTACACGCCAAGAGCAGAAATCGAGAAATACATTGTAGCCCACCAAGTTCCATTCCGAGATGATCAAAGCAATTTTGATTCTAAATACAACAGAAATTGGCTGCGCAACAATTTAATTCCAGAAGTGGAAGAACGATTTCCAACTTCCATCGCCGCCAACATCGAATTTCAAAAAAAATCCGAAAATCAATTGCGCTGGATAGAATGGTTTACCGCCCAATGGTTAGCAGAAAATATTGATCAAAAGGATTCTGCCAATTTGGAATTGGACAGTGCGAAAATTCCTGAAGCCTTGCCCACTTCTTGGATCTTATATCAATGGCTGCATCCATACGGATTTGGCCACAAAGAAACGGATAGTATCGCTCAGCTCCCTTATCTGCAAAGCGGCGCTAAAATAGAAAACCAAGAATACACAGTTGGATTTCATTTGGGCAAATGGCTTTTGACCAAAAAAGACTTGATCGATTCCGCATCGATCTCGATTGATGAACTGCCTTTTCATTGGATCAACCATGAAGCCTGGGAAATGACATCCTCCCCACAAGTCAATCCCGGTTGGTACGGCGTGTCGGACATCCATCAATTGGATCTTCAAAAATTGCAATTCCCAATGGTATTGCGCAGATGGAAAACAGGTGATGAATTTCAGCCTTTGGGAATGAAAGGCAAAATGAAGGTTGCAGACTTTCTGAACAAGAAAGGAGTTCCTGCCATCAAAAAAGATCAATACTGGCTATTGGATACACCGCATGGCATCGCTTGCATTGTAGGATTGCAAATTGCGGAATGGTGCAAAATAAAGGAAGACAGCAAGGAGGTGCTCGTCATTCGTCGTCAGCACCAGCAAGAATCCGAATAGCTTTTTGGATTTGTTCTGCATCAAATCCCTTGTTAAACAAGTACCGCATTACTTTCCCTTTTCGCTTAATGATTGTATCCTTTGCCAATGAATCCCATTTCCTCTTGGCCAAAATTCTCATGTTCTCTTGCTCATCCTCGTCAGGAATATCCTGCAATGCGAGTGCAATCAGCGCCTTTGAAATCCCCTTTCTAAAAAGTCCTTGTTTGATCTTCTGTTTGCCCCAATTTTTAAAAGCATGGTGATCATGCGCATAGGCGCGGGCATAACGCTCTTCATTCAACAACTTCTCTCCAATCAGTTCAACCACCATATTTTGGGCAATTTCATTGGGAACCTCATAGTTCCTCAATTTCAACTGAACATCCCTATGGCAGCGTTCCGCCTTGTCACAATAGTGCTTGATTTTGAGCCATTCTTTTGAAAATCCAGGGAAAGTGTCTGACATGCCACAAATTAACCAATTTTTCTCGCTAGTTTGCTATTTTTGTCCAACTTAGAATCAAGTGATGAAAGAACAATTGATAGAACAACTTACGGCGGCATTGCAAACTGAAGACATCATGTCTGTGCGCGATACTGTCCGCGGCATCCGTAACCAGTGGAAATCCGAAACGGTGAAAGAACGCCAATTGCAACTCGAGGCATTTAAAACTTCAGAGCCTGAAGAAGGTGCGGAGTTCATTTACCATCCGCATGAAAGCGAAGGACAATTCCAAGAACTGTGCAAGCAATATGAGGATAGAATTGAAGAGGCCGGAAAAGTTCTGGCTGCAGAGCGCCAAAAGAATTACGATGCAAAACTCATTGTTCTTACCGATTTTCAAAAACTAATTCAAGAAGAAGAAAACGTAGGCAAGGCCTTTGTTTGGCACAAAGAATTAAGAGAAAGATGGGACGCTATTGGTGATGTTCCTGGGGACAAATACCACGAGATACAAGAAAATTGGCAACGTCTGAATCATGCATTCTTTTACAACATCAATATTTACAAAGAACTTCAAGCGCATGATTTAAAGGTCAATCAAAAAGCCAAAGAGCAATTGATTGAAGAAGCCAAATCACTTGAAACCATTGAGAGCATCAATGAGTTAGAAGTGATGGTGAAGAGATTGCAGAGAGAGTTTGTAAACGTTGGTCCAACACCACAAGAGACCTACAAAGAAACGGGAGACAATTTCTTTGCTATTCTAAGAGAGGCGCAAATCCGCATCCAAGCGCATTACGACGCCATTCAAAAAGAAGCGGACACCAACTTGCAAGCCAAGCAAGCTTTGATTGATAAAACCAAAGAAATCCTCAATATGGATTTCACCCAACCCAATGCTTGGAACAAATGGACAGATGAAATCATCAAGCTCCAGGACGATTGGAAGAACATCGGTTGGACGCGTAAAAAAGACAACGAAGAAACGTGGTTGGAGTTCCGTGGATTGTGCGATGCTTTCTTTGAAAAACGCAAGTCGTATTTTGATGAAAGACGCTCCGTTCAACGCGACAACCAAAAGAAAAAAGAAGAGATCATTGCCAAGGCCAAGGCCATCGCTGAAAGCTCGGACTGGAAGAAAACAACTGAGGAGTTAAAGAAGCTTCAAGAGCAATGGAAAGCGGTTGGAAATGCAGAGCCCAAAGATGAAAACAAACTTTGGCAGCGTTTCAGAGCAGCTTGTGATTTATTCTTCCAACGCAAGAAAGAACATTTTGACGGAATGTCCGGACAGCAAGAAGAGAATTTGAAATTAAAAACAACTTTGCTAGAAGAACTTGAAGCGTATGCTCTAACCGGAAACAAAGGCGCTGATTTGGGATTCCTTAAAAACTTTTCTGAAAGATGGAAAGGAGTAGGTCATGTTCCCAAAGAAAACATCAACGACATCAGCACTCGTTACAATGCGTGTTTGGATAGATTGTATGGTGGAATCAATGCCAACCGCCAAGAAAAGAATATCAGCCAGTACAAATCACGTGTAGAGAATTTAAAGACCCAAGGTGGTGGCAATGTGATGAGAAGAGAACGTTCATTGTTGCAAGACAAAGTGGATCGTTTGAATTTGCAAATCAAGCAATACGAAAACAACATGGGCATCTTCACAGGAAAAGGAGCTGAGGCATTGAGAAAGGAAATCGAAAAGAAAATCAAGAGCTGTCAGTTGGAAATTACTGAAATCAAAGACAAGATGAAATTGCTCAATGATGAAGCAGGACAATAAAAAAAAGAGGCGTTTGCCTCTTTTTTTTTATCCTTTTATTTGAAGATTTAATTTTTACAAACCAATTCAATCTTCTTAGAAGGCTTCACTACCAAAGGAACTTTCTCTAATACGGTATCCGCTTCTTCCAATCCCCACGCATCAATATCACTCAAGGCTTGTTCCTTCATCCATTCATAGCCTGAGGTAACAAAGTTCTCTTTCACAGAAAGGTCATTATCCGCAGACAAATACTTTTCCAAGACAACAAACTTGACATCCAAATTGCTGTTGTAATCTTGATAAGGTTCAGGCTTTTTAGAGACATCAAAAGTGTTGCGCTTGACCATGTCATCTAAAATACATTTGAAGAAATTGTTCACCTTGGCCGGCACACGGAATCCCAAACGAATGTTGACTTTAATAATCAAATCGTTCTCCACCTCATCCACTTCATATTCTTTGGTGTAAGGTTCATTGGTGCGATCCACATGCACAAACCAATACACATCCGCTCGTTTGGGCGTCTTGGACAAAATACTGTCTATGATTTTGTTCTCAATCTGGTGACGGTGGTTGGCCTTGGTCAAGAAAACCAAGTGCGTCGCATACTTGGAAATTCTCGTATCCCCTGATAGTTGATTCAGTGTGGCCACGTAATCATCCAAATCTGCAAACTGAATAAAAGAGTTGCTCAATTTTCTGTAGGTATGCGTAATCCACATCACATGAAGAATTACAACGTATACAATCAACATCATCCAAGCTTCCTTCAACTTGAGGATGTTGGCCACGAAGAAAGAAATCTCCACAGTAAAAAACACACCCACTGTAACGGCCACCAACCATATGGGCCATCTTCTTTTAAAAATCAAATAATAGCTGAGCAATAAAGTGGTCATCAACATCGCTATGGTAATGAAGAATCCATAGGCTGCTTCCATGTGCTTGGATTCACGGAAGTAAAGCATAACGCCCATACATCCTGCCCACAACAGCCAGTTCACTGAAGGAATGTACAATTGACCTTTTAATTCCGTTGGAAACTTCACCCCCACCCGCGGCCAAAAGTTCAAGTTCATTGCTTCACTCACCAAAGTGAATGATCCAGAAATCAATGCCTGGCTTGCAATGATCGCGGCCATGGTGGCAATGATGATACCGGGCAACAAAAACCAATCGGGCATGATGGCGTAAAATGGATTGGTATCTTCAATAGATGTTTGCTTCATGATCCAAGAAGCCTGGCCCATGTAGTTCAATATCAACGCCACCTTCACAAAAATCCAACTGACACGAATATTCTCACGTCCACAATGTCCCAAATCACTGTACAATGCTTCTGCACCTGTGGTGCACAAGAAGACAGCGCCCAGTAACCAAAATCCTTGGGGATACTCTGTTAAAAGAGCAATGGCGTATTTGGGATTGATGGCATTAAATACTTCTGGATGTTGAATCACCTGGGACAAGCCCAAGATGGCCAACATCGTAAACCACAACAACATGATGGGACCAAATGCCACACCAACCAACTTGGTTCCATAACGCTGGATAACAAAGATGAGGGTGAGAATTAACAAAACAATCGGCATAACGGGAACATTCTCGTTATAACCTGAAATACCTTCGACAGCTGAAGCTACGGAGATGGGCGGCGTGATTATCCCGTCGCACAAAAGCGTCGCTGCTCCAATCATGGCTGGCCAAAACAACCACTTGCCCTTTCTTTTTACCAATGAATACAAAGAGAAAATCCCACCTTCTCCATTGTTGTCTGCCCTCAGGGTAAGGAAAATATACTTGAACGTGGTTTGGATCGTTAAGGTCCAGAAAATACAAGAAACCCCACCATACACCAATACCTCAGTGATGGGTCGATCTTGAATAATAGAACGCAATACGTACAAAGGTGAGGTACCAATATCTCCGAAAATGATACCTAGGGTGACTAATACGCCTGCAGCGCTTAGCTTTTGATGATTTGAGGCCATGGTTAAAATTCGAAGCAAATGTAT
>CANHIV010000091.1 GCA_947460525.1 Flavobacteriales bacterium | reverse complement strand
GATCAGCGCATCAAGGAATTTTCAAGCACAAAAAAACATCTGGGAAAGAAAATGGAATTCTCTTCATGAAAAGAATCCAAAAATAACAGATACAGACTGCGCTAGAAATATTCTGAGGTACAGCTCAATGCCAGGAACTTCTCGTCACCATTGGGGGACAGACTTTGATTTAAACTCGCTTGAGCCTGCGTACTTCCAAAGTGGAAAGGGAAAAAAGGAATATGACTGGTTGGTAAAGAATGCCAAACGTTTTGGATTCTATCAGCCTTATGACAACACCAAGGGAAGAACAGGGTACCAAGAAGAGAAATGGCATTGGTCCTTTTTCCCTTTGTCACAAACCTATCTATCTGCTTATCTTGCAGCCATTCAACCAGAGGACATTAATGGTTTTAAAGGAGCACAAGAAGCAAAGATCATCGAGGTTATCCCCAACTACGTTGCAGGGGTTGCTGTTGTTCCTGTTCCATAAGTCCAAAAAAATCAGCCTCTTTGTCGGTTTGGTGCTGATCACCTTGGGAGGCATGAACCTTCAACTTGTCATTCGAACCCAAAAACTGTTGCATCAATGGGTAACAACACATTGCAGCAATTCTGGTCAACAAACCCTATTTACATTCAGCAATGACGAATGGGAATTGATGAGTAGCGAAGAAAAAAAAGAATTTGAAAAAGATGGTGTTTGGTACGACACCCAAGATATAGCAAAACAAGAGCACCACGTGCAGGTCACGGCCAAGGCAGACAAATGGGAAAACATCTTTAAACAATTGCTACCATCTTCAGATCAAACAACATCTCAACATCCAGCCATTGCATCATCACATTGGCTTTGGAAATATTTGCCCATTGGACCAACAGCCTTATTGACAAAACAGATGGATGTTATGACTTTACCCAAGGTTTATTGGACCATTCAAAAAATTCATCCTGCCTACCTATTTTCCATTTTAAAACCCCCGATAGATAATTGATTGAAATCAAATCAACTTTTATTTATTCAACCATTTTAAAATGAAAAACAAATTTTTAGCGCTCACAGCTATGCTGGCGCACCTATTTTGCTGGTCGCAAAATGAAAATGACTCGCTTATATTAAACAGCAATCCAGGAGATCCCTTGATCTTCTCAGCAACCAAACAACAAATCAATTATTCCAAGACTCCCGCGCAGGTTCTTAAAATAGATAGGAAAGAAATTGAATTTCTTCAGCCTTCATCTACCGCGGATCTATTGCAGAAGAACGGAAATGTCTTCGTTCAAAAAAGTCAAATGGGAGGCGGAAGTCCGATTATCAGAGGGCTTGAGGCCAACCGAATAACCCTCGTTGTGGATGGCGTTAGACTTAACAACTTGATTTATCGAGGTGGCCATTTGCAAAACATCATTACGCTTGACCCCAATAGTATCGACAATATCGAAGTACTATATGGTCCCTCCTCCAGCCTTTATGGCAGCGACGCACTGGGAGGTGTAATTCATATTCAAACCCGTCAACCCAAATTTTCTAACAAGCAAGTAATTCACGTCAACACGCAGACAAGAGTAGCATCAGCATCGAAAGAATTTTCACAACATTTTGATGTTGCATTACAAAATAAAAACTGGAGTTCGTGGACGTCATTTACATTCAATCAATGGGGTGACCTGCGAAGTGGTAAAAACAGGAATTGGTTTTACGATCAGCCTGTTGGGGAAAGAAATCAATACCTCATTTGGAATATCGACCATGACTCCATTGTCACCAACAACAACAAATCCATTCAAAAATTCAGCGGATACAAGCAGCAAGATTTTATTCAAAAACTCGCTTTTAGACATGGTGATCAAACCCACCAATTGAACTTTCAGTATTCCAACAGCTCCAATATCCCCCGCTATGATCGTTTGACCGATACGAGCAATGGGCAATTAAAATTTGGTGAATGGTATTACGGCCCTCAAAGACGCAACATGGTTGCTTACACTTTTAAGGATGCGCAAGTGATGTCAGGTGTAGATCTCACCGCTCAACTGAATTATCAAGACATTGAAGAAAGTCGATTTTCTAGGAAGAAAGACAACCCTTGGTTAGAAGGTCGAATCGAAAATGTGCATGTAGCATCAACCACGATCAACTTGCACCACAAAGGCGTAAAAAACGAGTGGAATGTAGGAATTGACGGACAAATGAATACGCTGACTTCAACCGCAGAGGCTACCCATAAAATCACCAATGAAACCAAAGCCATTTCTACTCGATATCCTGATGGTGATAACAAAATGAATCTATGGTCTGTCTATGGTTACAACGTTTATCAAGTAAACGGTAAGTTGCAAATTCATACCAGTGGACGCATTGGATATTCATCGTTGTATTCGACAATCAATACGGGCTATAACGTAGATGGTATTCGCAATAATATCCAACAAAAACAGCCTACTTACTCAGGCGGAATCGGTTGGATTTACAATTGGAAATCCTATGGTATCTCTTCCAATTTAACCACTGCCTATCGTGTTCCCAATATTGACGATCTCAGTAAAATATTTGAAAGTAGTTCAGATGCGGTGATCATACCCAATGAAAATCTTAAAGCCGAGCAAGCCACCACCTTGGATTTCTCAATTCGCCACATCACCAATAATCCCAAATGTCAATGGAGTCTTAACGCCTATAACACTTGGTTGAATCAATTCATTGCTTTGGCACCTGCTCAAATCAATGGTTCCGATAGCCTTTCATTTAACGGGGCGATGGCGCCCATTGTCAGTGCTCAAAATCAGGACGGAGGATACATTAGGGGGGCGCAATTCAACATGACCCACAACATCAATTTGCATTGGCGAGCAGACCTTGGTGCCAATATCACCAAGGGCCGATTTGTAAACAACAATATAGAAAGCCCAATGGACCACATTCCACCAATGATGGCCAACGCAGGCTTATCATTTATTCAAGAAAAATGGATGATGCAATTGAATGGTCAATACCAAGGTTGGAAAAAACTAAGCGACTACCGTTTGGATGCGGAGGACAATGAGTCTTATGCTACCAGCGAGGGTACACCAGCTTGGCTGATATTCAACGTTCGGGCACAAGTTCAGTGCGCTCAACAATCGCAGATCATTGTTGGTGTTGACAATATTTTGGATACCCAATACAGATTGTTTGCCAGCGGGATTAATTCCCCAGGCCGAAACTTCTACCTCAGTTATAAATTTAATTTCTAAAAAAAAGGGGGCCTAGCCCCCTTTTCTATTTTTCTCATGCTTACAAATGCATGAATTCCTTTTTCTTTAAAAGATCTTCTTTGCTTTCTCTGTACTCCGGATCATCGACACAGCAATCAACCGGACAAACAGCTGCACATTGTGGCTCATCGTGGAAACCCACACACTCCGTGCATTTGTCATGAACAATAAAGTATACATCCATGCTTTTGGGTTCCATCAACCCATCAGCATCTATTTCTGAACCACCCGCAAGCGGCGTCATTATTCCTCTTAAACCAGTACCATCAGAATATTTCCATTCCGCACCACCTTCATAGATTGCGTGATTTGGACATTCCGGCTCGCATGCTCCACAATTGATACATGCATCTGTAATCATTATCGCCATAACACTATTGTTTGATGTAATTTCGCGCGGCAAATGTAATTCACATCCGCTATATGCAAACAACGTTAGAACAACGAATTCAAGCTTTTGTTCAATTGGGCAAAGTTCTTGGCGCCTTGGCCAACAATTCCGAATGGCCTGGCTTTGAGCTAGGATTGACCCAAGAGGAGTACGACAGTGCGCTTCAAGTTGTGCAAAACCAAGTCCCTTACAACGGTTGGTTCACCCCAGATAATGTCAGCCTTGCCCTCAACAATTGGTCAAATGCGCTTGAAGAAGACAACTTGAAAGCATGGGTAAGCGAGTATGACTTGAGCAACGTCGAAATGCAAACTGTGGCAATCATATGCGCTGGCAACATTCCCATGGTAGGCTTCCATGATATTTTATGTGTGCTCATTAGCGGCCACAAGGCCATGATCAAACTCTCTTCTGACGACGCCCGTTTGATTCCCTTGGCCCTGTATCTGATCATGAAATGGCAACCGGCTATGAAAGAGCAAATCCAATGGGCGGAAGGCAAACTTGAAAAGTTTGACCGAATTATTGCTACTGGTAGCGATAACACCTCTCGCTATTTCCATGCATACTTTGACAAATACCCCAATATTATTAGACAAACCCGCACCAGCGTAGCAATTCTCAATGGCACAGAAAGCGCTGAAGAGCTTCACGCGCTAGGGCGTGACATCTTCGATTATTTTGGATTGGGATGCCGCAACGTATGCAAAGTTTATTTTCCAGAGGGTTACGACATCAACACGCTAATAGCTGCATTGCTGCCCTTCCAAGAAATGGCCAAGCACAACAAATACGCCAACAACTATGACTACAACAAGGCTGTTTGGTTATTGAACCGTGAGGATTTGTTGGAGAACGGATTCATGTTGTTCAAACAAGACAAAGGAATTATCGCGCCCACAGGAAGTCTATTTTACGAGTATTACAGAGAAAAAACCGAACTCCTCAGCGAGCTTGAACAACTTCAAGATCGCATTCAATGCATTGTCGGACATGGCCACATTCCATTTGGACAAGCCCAATGCCCTACACTACGTGATTACGCTGACAATATTGATGTGATGCGTTTCCTGATATCCTGATTATATTTGAGCCATGCAGAAAATTGGAATTTACCTTATTGGTTGTTTGATCATTGTCCTTGGATTTACCTCTTGCTCGACAGAAGTAGATTTAAATGCGCCTTACAAAAGCACAACCATCGTGTTTGGATTGTTGGATCCCAAAGCCAACGTGCAGTATTTTAAAATCAACAAAACTTTTTTGGGTGACGGAAACAACTTGGATTACGCTGCCATTCGTGATAGCAGTGAATACCAATGGGAGGAATTCAAATCTCTGGTTTTGGAAAAGTATGTGAACAATGTAAAAGTTCAAACCATTCCCTTGCAGGCCGTTGAGGTAGAAAAAGATCCTTACGGAATTTTCTACGCCCCTTACCAAACCGTTTATACAGCTGCTACTCCAGGTGGATTAAATGGAAGCGCAACCTATCGCTTGGTGGTGGACTTTCACAACCGACCCGATGTAGAAGCAGAAACCAACATTGTCAATGCATCAGAAGTGGTTTTCCAAATTCCACAAGCCAACTACCCTTTGAATTTAGCGGCTTACAATTCTTCAACCGGAGGTGTAACTTACCAAGACAACGTTACCATCAAATGGACTCCTGCCAGCAATGTTGCCAAATATGATTTGACCTTGCGCTTTAAGTATTTGGAAGAGAAGTATGCGGAGAATGAGCAAATCACTTTGGTCTCGAGAGATACCCTCTACATGGACTATTATATTGGCGCATTTGAAGCTGCCAATCTCGAATTGCTAGGCGGATATCTATCCACCAGTTTTGGAGGAGAAGGCTTTTTCAGCGCGCTAAAAACAAGACTTACCGCTGATCCAAAGATCCGTCGAGTCATTGGACATGAAAACAATGTTGCGACAAGAGCCAAGTGTTTTGAAGTTATTCTGGGAATGGCCAATGAAGAGCTCAATACCTACTTAGCAGTGAACGCTCCAGT
>CANHIV010000090.1 GCA_947460525.1 Flavobacteriales bacterium | reverse complement strand
CGCTCTTTGCGCAATGGCGTCTTCCAAAAGAAAATCACCACTGCCTCCGCACCAAGCAACCCGTTGAATCTTTTCATTCACAAAAGCAGTGTGCTTGACACAGCCCAATTGCATTTTTTCCTTGATGGCTCCTAACCATTGCCTAATGTTTACCGCCTCTTTCAACTCTCCAATCATTCCTGACCCCACATCGGTTCTGCTATTCTCCAACTTTATCCATTCATGCGCCACCTCCTCATAGGGATGGGTTTGCATCATCGCTTGATGGACCGCCCATTTTGCATGTTCAGGAACAATAAACTCTACTTTCATTTCTTTTTCTACCCATCGTTGACCGATGGTGCCCGTTTGAGGATTTGCGCCATCTTCGGGCTTGAAAGCGCCTAGCCCTTCCCAGCTGAAACTGCATTCGGAGTAATTGCCAATCCATCCGCCTCCTGCTGCAAAAACAGCATCCTCCATTGCTTTGAAATTTTCTTCGGATACATACACCCCTAACTTGTACAAATTGCTTTTCTTGGGTTGTAGAATACGCCTCTGTTCTACTCCCAACACCCTTCCCAATTGGGCATTTACCCCAGTGGAAACATTGTCCAAAGCCGTGTGCCATGCGATGATGGCAATATCATTTTGGATGGCTTTGATGATTGTCCGCTCCACATAACTCTTTCCTGTAATCTTCTTTAATCCTGAAAAAACGATGGGATGATGGGCAAGAATCACGTTACAGCCCAATGCTATGGCTTCGTCCACCACTTCCTCAATGCTGTCCAAGCAACACAACACTCCACTAACTTCATTATTCGCATCACCTACAATCAGCCCGCCGTTGTCATAAGACTCTTGCAACGCGCTTGGCGCCCAATTCTCCAATTCAGCAACAATATCTTTTACCCTTGTCATTTTTCTATTGTAATTTCCCCTCGAAAATAAGAAAATGCCATTCAAGTTGATTCGAAATATTATTGCCTACCTCTTGGGTGGGATACTTCGGATTCGTCATTTCTTGTATGACATTGGTTTTTTCAAAAGTGAAACACCAAAAATAAAAACCATCATCATTGGCAATCTGGCCATTGGCGGAGCAGGGAAAACACCCTTCACCGATTTCCTTATTCAAGAATTGCAACCCTTTGGAAAAACCGGATTTGTTTCTCGGGGGTATGGTCGAAAAACCAAAGGCTTGGTCCCAATTTCTTCCTCTTCAGATGCCTGCACCATTGGTGATGAGCCTTTGTTGATTCATCAACATTATCCTCAAATGCCCGGTGCCGTAGCTGAAAAGCGGATTCTCGGCATCCAATATCTTAAAGAGAAATTTCCACATTTGGATAGAATCATTTTGGATGATGCCTTCCAACATCGCGCTTTGAAAGGAACTACCTATGTTCTTCTTTCGAAATTTGACCAACTGTTCTACAAGGATCAACTTTGGCCGGCGGGTGGGTTGCGCGACCTCATTTCTCGCGCTCAATCTGCCCATGCCATTGTTATCACCAGCACCCCGGAAAACATTGATCAACAATCCATGATGCGCATTCGCAGCGAGATTAAAGAAATATCATCCGCTCCCGTATTTTTTTCCCAAACCAACACTTCGCCCATTGTCGCGCTTTTCCCAAACAAAAACAAAATGCCCGATAACTGGGGCGGATTTTGCGGCATCGCTCATCCGAAACCTTTTCTTCATTTTTTAAAAAAGAATTTTGAAATCCAAGAGGCAATTGCATGGCGCGATCATCAATGGTTAGGTGATCAAGAGGCCGAAATGCTTCGGTCAAAATTGGTTACCTTTGGGGGCAATATTGAAGGTTGGATCACCACTGAGAAAGATGCCATGCGCATTGCTCATCTTACTCAATGGAAAGACATCCCCATATATTATTTGCCAATTAAAACAACGATTCACAAAGAAGATATTGAAGAATGGAAGAAATGGTTGAAACAACATCAGTAAAAAATATTCCTTACGATGACTATGAATTGGTAGTGGGATTGGAGGTGCACATGCAATTGAGTACCCATTCCAAAGCTTATTCATCTGATGCCAATCTATTTGGCGAAATGCCCAACACATTGGTGAGTCCTGTATCATTGGGACATCCTGGAACCTTGCCCGTGGTGAATGCGACGTCTATTGACTGCGCCATCCAATTGGGTCTGGCCATGAACATGGAGATTCACCGTGACATGTACTTTGCACGTAAGAATTACTTCTACGCTGATTTACCCAAAGGCTATCAAATTACCCAAGACAAAACGCCCATTTGCACAGGTGGATATTTGGATATCAAAGATGAGAATGATGAAGTAAAGAGAATCAATATCACCAGAGCGCATCTTGAAGAGGATGCTGGAAAGAGCATGCACGATCAAGATCCTTTTGATACATTGATTGACCTGAACCGTGCAGGCGTTCCGTTGATTGAAGTGGTTAGTGAGCCCGATTTAAGAAGCTCAAAAGAGGCCTACAATTACCTCACCGAATTAAGAAAATTGGTTCGCTACTTGGGCATCTGCGATGGAAATATGGAAGAGGGTTCGATGCGTTGTGATGCCAATATTTCTGTCCGAAAAAAAGGAGAAACACGATTCAATACAAGATGCGAAGTGAAGAACATGAACTCCATTCGCAATGTTCAACGAGCCATTGAATATGAAATGAAAAGGCAAATTGAATGCATCGAAAACGGAGGAACCATTGTTCAAGAAACCCGAAATTTTGATGCGCCTTCAGGAACCACACAATCCATGCGAAGCAAGGAGTTGGCGCACGATTACCGTTATTTCCCAGAACCCGATATTTTGCCCTTGCACATTACGCAAGAAAAAATTGACCAAATCAAATCACAACTTCCTGCGCTTCCTCAAGAATTGGTGGTCAAGTACACCCAGCAATTGGGACTTTCTGAATATGATGCTTTGGTGATCACCCAGGAAAAAGAAATGGCCCTTTGGTTTGAGGAAGTTATCCAAAAAACCAGTGAATACAAGATGGCAGCCAACTGGCTAATGGGGCCCATCAAAGCCCTGCTGAATGAACGAGCCATCGAAATTTCACAAATGACATTCAGCCCCAATCAATTGGTGAGTGTTCTTGATTTGATTTCTTCAGGAAAAGTAAGTTCGTCTACTGCTGCTGAAAAAATCCTCCCTGTTCTCTTCGATCATCCAACAAAAAATGCATCGGAAATCGCGCAAGAAATGAATTTAATTCAAGATGCAGGCGATGACGAGATTGAAAATATGGCTGCGGAGATCTTGGCTGCATGGCCCGATAAAGTAGCGGCATACCAAGCTGGTAACAAAGGATTATTGGGTCTTTTCATGGGCGAATTGATGAAAAAATCGCAAGGAAAAGCCAACCCCAAAGTGGCTTCTTCCATCATTCAAAAACTTCTAGATAAATGATGACAAGGTGGATCATTCCCATATTGGCTTTGCTTTTGGCAAGTTGCAATGGAGGACAAAAAATTGAAGGTAAGATCGAAGGCGGAAGCGGTCAAACGCTCTATCTCATCGGAATGCGTGATGGTGAAGATGCCGTGTTGGACAGTACCGTTATTGGTCCCGATGACAAATACACTTTGCGTCCACAAAAAGCTTTGTACAAAGACTTTTATCGATTGGAATTGAACCCCAATGACTATGTCGTATTGATTACCGATAGTACAGAGCATGTAACTTTGAATGGCCATTTTGGAAATCTCAACGAATCCGTAGACATCAATGGTTCACCGGCGTCCTCTAAATTTCTTTCATATGGAAAGCTAATTGGACCGAAGATGAAAGAGATGATTGATTTGGATATGCAAGAAGGCGGAGACATCACGGCACCTAGAATCGAAGCTTTACAAAAAGAAATTGGTGAAATTGCAGCCTCGTGGTTGGACGGCAATTACTCCGAGCCTGCAGCGGTTATGGTTGTTCAATACCTAGATCCTGCACAATACATCGATCAATACAAAAAGGTAAAGGATGCGTTGCAAGAAACAATGAGTGAAAGTGAGTATTTCCAAGCTTGGAGTCAATATGTGCGACAGCTGGAAGACGAAGTGAAATCCGTTTCTCGACCACCCATTGACCAAATCATTGCCGTTGGAAAAAAATTACCGGACGTACCGCTACCTGATTTAAACAACAGATTAAAAGTTCCCAGTGATTTGAGTGGTCAAGTTGTTTTGGTGGATTGTTGGGCATCTTGGTGCGGGCCCTGCCGCGCATCCAATCCAGAGCTCGTTGCTACTTATGACAAATACCATCCCAAAGGATTGCAAATTTTCTCCATCTCATTGGACAAAACACAAGAAGCCTGGTATGCCGCTATGAAGCAAGACAATTTGCTAAAATGGCCCCATCACGTCTGTGATTTCAAAGGTTGGAATTCTGATGTCTGCACGAAATGGGGCATCAACTCCATTCCCTATGCAATTCTTCTAGACAAAAATGGAATCATCGTAGCACACGGTACTGATGCGATGGGAAAAAATCTTCACAAACACCTTGATAAGCTTTTAAAATAATATGAAACAGATATTCATTGCTATCCTATGCGTATTGACTTTGTCTTCGCAAGCGCAACAAAAAGAAAATCAACCTTACTTTCAGCAATATGTAGATTACAATATTCAAGTAAAGTTGGATGACGTCAACCACTTCATCAGTGGTTATGAAACTTTGGTATACACCAACAATAGCCCAGATGCATTGAGCACTATCTACATGCACCTTTGGCCCAATGCCTACAAAAACAAACAAACGGCATTGGCCAAACAACTGGCTCGTCAAAAGAATTTCATTTTGTACAGCACCTTAAGAACAGACAAGGGCTTCATTGACTCATTGAATTTTCAAGTGAATGGAGAAACCATCCATTGGCACTTGGACAGTACCCACATTGACATTGGCGTTTTGCATTTAAATACACCGCTATTGCCCGGGCAGTCAGTTACCATCACTACCCCATTTCGTGTGAAGCTTCCAAGTGGAAGTATTTCGAGATTGGGCCATATTGGTCAAAGTTATCAAATCACCCAGTGGTATCCCAAGCCGGCGGTATATGACCGAGAGGGTTGGCATGCCATGCCTTATTTGACACAAGGTGAGTTCTACAGTGAATTTGGAAGCTACAATGTCAGCATCACTGTGCCCAGCAACTACGTTGTCGGCTCGACCGGCAATCTTCAGACTGAATCTGAAATTACCTGGCTAAATCAATTGGCTGAAATGCCCATGCCCGCCGACACCATTTACGCCGAATCATTTCCACCTACCTCTTTGGAATGGAAGACCATCCAATACAAACAAAAAAACGTACATGACTTTGGATGGTTTGCCGACAAAAGATGGATTGTTCGCAAAGGCGAAGTGGTAACACCTTATACCAAAACCAAGGTAACCACTTGGGCCATGTTCACGCCACAGAATCAAAAACTTTGGTCCAATGCCACCCAATACATTGGCGATGCTACTTATTACTACTCCTTATGGAATGGTGACTACCCATACACCGTTGTTACTGCAGTGGATGGCACCATCAGCGCAGGTGGCGGAATGGAATACCCAAACGTCACTGTCATTGGAAATGCTTCTTCTGCAGAAGAATTGGAAACGGTAATCATGCACGAAGTAGGACACAACTGGTTCTACGGCATTTTGGGAAGCAATGAACGT
>CANHIV010000089.1 GCA_947460525.1 Flavobacteriales bacterium | reverse complement strand
CCTGAAGCTTGCACATCAATAACACCAGCTGCTCCACCATTACATGCATTGTCCTCCATATTGAGTACGTTGATGATAATCGCTGGAGGCTCGTTGATGGTTACGTTGATAGAGTCATAACATCCCGCAGCATCTTGCACCATCAATTGATATACCCCTGCAGAGAGGCCTGAAACGATTTGAGAAGTTTGAGAAGTACCTGACCACTCATAGGTCACGGTTCCGATATTTCCGTTTACAATTGCGGCCGCTTGTCCATTGGAAGAACCTGGACAAGTCACATTGACTACAGAGGCTGAAACGTTCAACGTATTCTCTTGCGGAACATTGAATGCGCCTGAAACCTCACATCCAGAGCCCAAATCGATGACCGTTACTTGATAATTTCCATCATTCAAGCCAGTGGCATTTGGACTATTTAAAGTGGGCAATTGTGTCCATTCATAATCAAAAGGTCCGATACCATTGTTGACTACCAAAGAAATGGAACCTGCACCATTGCCGCAGCCTGAAGGTTGAATACCTGCAATGGTTGCGGTGGTATTGATGGCAACACCTGTAAGCTCAACGTGAACCACATCTGAATAGGTAGCACCGCCACAAACTGCAGCAGTTGCTGTAAAGTCGCCTGAGACAGGCGTGTTGATAGTAATGGAAGGACCGGTTCCCACTTGCTGACCCGCTTGATTGGTCCAAACAATTGGAGGAGATCCGGCAGGTGTATATCTCCAAGATTCATTGTTGGCAGTCCAAGAAGAACTGTTGCGACCAGGAGCAGTTACCGCTGCCGTACCATTGGCATTGTGAATCCCTTGAACAGAGAAATTGGGACTTCCTCCAGGCCAAGTGCCGCAAGAAGGTTTGGTCCACAAATGGTTTTCAATGATGTTGCTGGTTTCATGCAAGACAATTTGGAATTTGCCTTTGGTTGATGTGCAGGAGAACATTGGAATCTGATCAAAGGTCACCACCAATTTTCTATTCGGTGCAACTCCAATGGTTTGGTACTTTATATAAGGTCCTTGACCTCCTGTACCTGGATGCCAGTCTTGCCATGGTCCAAAAATGCAATTCTTGGGAACATTGGTTGCTGAACTAGGGATGGAAGCGGAAACATAACTCGTGGGCTGTCCACCAGAAAATGAAACCCATCCATTGGAACCTATCCAGAAATTGGTGTAGGTGTTGTTGTAATAGCAAAATGAGAATCCAATCGGGAAAGAAGCTGATACCGCATCATCACCAAGCGTGACCCCCGTTCCGCCAATGGCCTCTGGAGCAAAGCTGGGCAACTGTTCTACGGTGTAGTTGTTGGAAGACGTAACTCCATCTACTGTTGCATTTAAAATAACTGGACCCGAACATTGAAAAATGTCATCACCTGCATCTACAGATTGTGTCCACCCACTAAAAGTAGAAAGGGCTACACAGAGCCCTATTCCCCATTTTTTCATATTGAAAAATTTATTTGTACCAAGCATCTGCATTGTTCAAATCTAGTTTTTTGCCATTCTTGGTCACTGAATTAATCCCCAATGCGGACATCAATTTAATCGCATAATTGTAATCTACCTCACCACGTATGGTTAAAACACAGTTGTATTTCTCGCCATTTAATGGATCGTTTTCCACTGTCAAATATGCAATATCCTTGATCTCTTCCGCTTTATCTAGAATGGCCACCAAGCCTCCCTTTTCACCGCAGAAATCAAAATTCACTTGCATGCCATCTGTATACTTTTTAAAAGAGGCGTTGCCATCTTTTAAAATCACGCCGCTGCATTGAGACATTGCCCAATTTGAAATCGTGAACAATGCAATCCCCAAGAATATTTTTTTCATATCGATTATTTTTACAATAATAGTGAAGACCAATATTTTCACCAAAAGTTGTCTCGTGTAATTCCTTTCTACTCTTACATTTGAAATATGAAAAATCTATTTATAGCCATTCTGTTTTTGACCAGCCATTTCGCGATATCCCAAACGCCATGTGAAAACGGGATGGCGGGTGAGTATCCTTGTTTGAATATGGATTTGCTGTCACACATGACCAATGCTGAAATTGGAGGATGTGACAACACCAATGACATTTGGGGATGGGTATCACCTGTAACCAAAAAGGAGTATGCGCTTGTGGGTTGTTCCAATGGCACCGCTTTCGTGGACATTTCAGATCCCATCCATCCGATTTATTTGGGACTCTTGCCTGCCCATGATGTTTCCAGCCTTTGGAGAGACATTGAGACCTATCAAGATTTTGCGTTTGTCGTGAGTGAATCGAGCAATCACGGCTTGCAAGTAATGAATCTTCTGCAATTGGATACATTGACCAATGTCCCCGTTGTTTTCAATGAAGATGCGCATTATGCTGGATTTGGACATTGCCATACATTGAACATTGATCCCGTTTCAGGCATTTTGTGTGCCATGGGAACCAATACTTTTAGTGGCGGACCTCATTTGTTGAATATTGCTGATCCTTTGAATCCTGTTTTTGTTGGAGGTTATGCGGATTCTGGCTATACACATGATGGATTTATCACCACCTATAGTGGTCCAGATGTCAATCACCAAGGCGATTTGATCATCGTTTTGTGCAATGGTTATACAGGACTTTATATCGTTAACGCCACCTCTACCAATGACGTTCAATTGTTGGATTCTTATTTGTACAATGAGACGGGGTATGTTCATCAAGGGTGGTTCACCAAAGACAAGCGCTACTTTTTGGTCAATGATGAATTGGATGAGATGAATTTTGGCAACAATACCCGAACGCATTTGTTTGATTTGAACGATCTGGACAACATTGGTTACATGGGCTTCCATGAATCTCAGAACACGTCCATCGATCACAACTTGTACATGGTGGATCAGTTTGCCTATGAAAGCAATTACAGAAGTGGTGTTCGAGTTTTGGATGCGATTCAAACTTCAGAGGGATTGTTGAATGAAGTGGCTTATTTTGATTTGGTACCGATGAATGATTTTGTTCAATTCTCTGGTACTTGGAGCAATTATCAATATTTGCCCAGTGGAATCAATTTGGCCACCAGCATGTACGATGGTTTCTTTATTACCCGTCCCACTTTTCTTCAATGGGGGCAACCTCAATATGAAGTTTGCTTGAACGGTAGTTTTGATGCACAATTGGAGATCAATACCAATTTGTATTTTCCGCTTCAGGTTTCCATGAACAATCCCAATTGGTTGATCATGGATGGACCCATGACTTTGACCAATACCGGCAGCTACGCTTTTTACTTTTCTGTTCAGCCCAATGCTCCTGCAGGCATTCATCGCCTCCCAATGGATTTGATTTCGCCCAATGGCCAGGCCTACACCATAGAATTGGTGGTTGAAATTGCTACCTCATCTGCCCCCGCTCAACCCACCATCATTTCTCCATGGAATACTGAGGTGATTGGATTTAATCCTGTCCCATTTTCGTGGACCGCATCCCCTGGTGCCCTTGAGTATGAAATTACCGTTGCTACAGATTTGGATTTCACCCAAAATGTCATTTCACAAACGACATCATTAACAAGCATCGATTTGGCGATGACACAAACGGGCATGCATTATTGGAAAGTGTCAGCAAAGAATGGCTGTGGCTCCTCATGGATAGATGAAGGAACTTTTAATATGTTGAGCACAGGGTTAAATGAAAATGCAACAGCAACAAGCCTTTTGATTTATCCCCAGCCTGCCATCGAGAATGTTCAAATCTCAGGTGTGCAAGGATGGATTCAGATTACAGATGCAATGGGTAGAAAGGTTGCCGAATTGAATCATTTCAGCTCAACTCCAGTAGAACTTTCAACGGCCAATTGGGCGGATGGCATGTACTTCGTGAAAAATGGTACGCAAGTTAAAAAATTGATGGTTCGTCATTGATATCCTGGCTCGTCCAAATAACGACGAAGCCCTTCCCTTCCGGCTTTAATAAACAACGCCTTTTCCTCTGGGGAAAGGCGTTTTACTTTTGGGCCAATGTTGCAATCACTGATGCTTACCGTTCTTTTCCAATCGTAGGGTGTAAGAATAAAACGATTTAAGTTTTCCTTCATGATGTAATACACGGAACCTACCAAATCAGTTGTACTATGCACGGTATAATACAATGGCAGCTTGGTTTTGGTTCTGTCTACCTGAATTTGATAATCACTGTCAATGCGAAATCCAATGGTTTGATTGGATGAGCAGTCAAACTTTGTGGAATCATCAAAAACCCATATTGGAAAGTTGGAAAGGAAGCCACCATCCAATAGCACATGGTCATGATCAGCATAATTTTTCACGTCCACCACTTGTCCATTGTCATTGATGACCAAAGGTTCAAAATACAACGGAACAGCCATAGAAGCGCGAACAGCATCCACTATCCGCATATTGGGATAACTGAGATAGCTGAAATATTCCGCCTTCTGGTGGTTCATGCACGTGGCAGTCACAATCAGCTCTTTGTATTTTGGATTGGACAGGTGAAGTTGGTGCAACTCAAAAAATGTAATGTTGGAAGTGCCCATTTTTTCGGCTATGCACGCTTCCATCCAATGGGTAAATCTTTTTCCTTTGTAATAGCCCATTCTTCGAAACAAGCGCAATGTACCGCCAATAAAGAAGCCACCACCGTCATTGAATTTGGCGAAATTGGTGTTGCCAATCAAGTCAAAAATTTCTTTGGGTGTGTAACCTACAGCCAAAAGTGCTGCCGTTATTGCACCTGAGGATGTTCCCGCTACACGTTGAATCTTTTGGAGCAATTGACGATCGTCCATTTCCATTAAAGCTCCACAATAGGCCAAGCCTCGGATACCAGCGCCCTCAAAAACCAAGTTCTCATAATGAATGGAATCCTTGCCCGCTTGTGCCCGCATAACTTGCGGAACGGATATAAGCAATAATAAAACAATGCGTATTGAGCTATGCATATTGGGTATTTCTATTTTCTCTACAAAAACCAAACAACTGAATTCCCCATTCTTTCGCAAAATCTACAGCCAATGAACTAGGTGCGGAAACTGCAGCAATGGCTGGGATTTTGGCCATGAAACACTTGGCGATGATTTCATAAGAAATACGGCCACTGACGAGAATGATTTGAGGTACCCTTTTTGTTTGATGGTAATAAAAATGACCAATGCATTTGTCCACTGCATTGTGTCTACCAATGTCTTCAAAACAATTGATCAGGCTTTCTTCCTCATCAAAAAGTGCTGCCGCATGAAGTCCGCCACTTTTGTCAAAATCACTTTGAAGCGCTCGCATTTGATCAAACATCTTGCTGAGATTCCATTGATGCTTCAAGGGTTGTAAAGCCTCGCCGTTGGGGGATTCAAATGCTGTTTTGCCACAAATACCACATGATGAAACACTCAATAATGATCTTTTGTTGCTGATAGATGATGGAGATGAAACTTCAAAATAAATGCTAGGACCCGTTTCCGTTTGTTCCAAACGAAATGGGATTTGCGCTTCTTTTCTTGAAACAATCCCTTCCGTAATGAGCAATCCAAGACCTAAGAAATGCTCATGACCTGGTGTTTGCATGGACACCGTGAGGGGTTCGCCATTGATATAAATGGCAAAAGGTGATTCAACCACCAGTGCATCATTGACCGGCTGTGAATCACCTTTTGAAACTTTGATTCCTTGGTAGGAACGAATCAT
>CANHIV010000088.1 GCA_947460525.1 Flavobacteriales bacterium | reverse complement strand
TGGGTGGTGAATTTTTTCAAACCCACCCCAATTTTAAAAAACTTAGCGATGATCATCATGGTGGTGATGGGCTTGATGAGCCTGGCGGCCATGGCCACCGGCGAAGAAGCCGAAGAGGTGATGGAACAATGGGGTATGAACCACCGCGCAATTCACGAGCACGAAGAATTGGCTGAAGTGGCACACTTCAGTGCCTTGGGTGTTGCAGTCTTGGCGATAGTTGTGTTTGTTATCGAAAGAAAGAAAAAAACAGATATCAAAGCTTTTCCTTTTATTGCCATCATTGGATTGATTGGTGTGTTGGTGACGATGTCCATTGCGGCCCACGAAGGTGGTAAATTGAGTCATCCCGAGTTGTACCAAACGCCACCTGCTGGATTGAATCCAGAGCAGGAAGGTGAGCATGAGTCAGACGAACATTAATACGGATCACCCTGCCTATCAGGGGATTCAAGCGGTTAAAAAGGGAATTGCCCTCAACTTCTTATTGGCCATTGTCAAAGCCTTGTCCGGTATTTTCGGACACAGTTATGCATTGATTGCGGATGCCATCGAAAGTGGAAGTGATGTGCTCTCATCGATTCTGGTGTGGATTGGATTGCGCACCGCCGCCAAGCCACCGGATGAAGATCATCCCTACGGACACGGCAAGGCCGAGCCCATGGCTGCAGGTGTTGTGAGCTTGATGCTCTTTGGCGCGGCTTTCATGATTTTTTATCAATCCATGCAATTGATCAATACCCCGCATCCCTCTCCGGAGTGGTGGACGCTGTTGGTTTTGGCTGCGATTGTCGGAGGAAAAGAATTGACCTTTCGGATGGTCCAAAAAACGGGAGATGATATCGAAAGTCAAGCCGTTAGGGCAGAGGCGCAACACCATCGGGCCGATGCGCTTTCTTCGGTTGCAGCATTTGTTGGGATTGTTGTCGCTTTGTTGGGTGGCCCCGGATACGAAACCGCAGATGATTGGGCGGCCATGGTAGCCGCAGTTTTCATCGCTTGGAACGGCGGAAAAATATTTGTCTCTTCCTTCTCGGAATTGATGGACCAAGCCTTGCCCAAAGAAAATGTAGACAGGGTAGTGGACATCGCGAAGCAAATTCATGGCGTACAAAAAGTGGAATCTTGCTTTGTGAGAAAAACAGGATTCGAGTGGTTCGTGGACATCACCATTCAGGTCAATGGCCAACTTTCCGTTGAAGAAGGACATGCCATTGCACATGAAGTGAATGATGCCATCAAGGCCCAAATCAATCAGGTTTATGCCGTGCATACCCACGTTGAACCATTCCATTTTTGATTGTTGATAAATGGAAAATGGGGCAATAGGTTTATGCTTGCCTCACCTTATATTTGCCTTATTACAAAACAACTATTATGAATATTGTCGTTAACAGTTCGCTTTTACACAAGTCGCTTCAATTGTTGGGTGGCGTGCTAAACAGCAGCAATTCTTTGCCCATTTTGGATAATTTTCTTTTTGAAATTCGTCCACAAGAATTGGTGGTGAGTGCCTCCGATTTGGAGACCGCCATTACCGTTCGTTTGGAGAATATCGATACCAAAGGAGAGGGTGTATTGTGTGTGCCAGCGAAATTGTTGATGGATATTTTGAAGTCGATTCCTGAACATCCTTTGACGTTTACCATCGATTCAAAAACCTACGGAATTGAGATTGCATCTGAATTCGGTAAGTACAAATTGACGGGCGTTAATGGTGATGATTTCCCCAAGGCTCCTGCGATGGACAGCGACAAGTCGTTCAAAATTCCTGGAGATGTGATGTCTCGTGCGATCAATAAAACGTTGTTCGCATCGGGAAATGACGATATGCGTCCCGTAATGAGTGGGGTGTATTTTGAAATCAATGAAACTGAAACTCGTTTTGTAGCCACAGACGCTCACAAGTTGGTGCGTTATACACGTACAGAGGCGGGTGGAGATCCTGCTACTTTCATCGTTCCGCGCAAGCCGTTGAACTTGATGAAAGGTATTTTGGGTTCAGTTAAATCGGATGTGGCAGTAGCTTATTCTGACAACAACGCACAATTTACTTTTGACAACGTTTCTTTGATGTGCCGTTTGATTGAGGGAAAATACCCCAATTACGAAGCGGTAATTCCAAAAGAGAATCCTTTCAAGTTGACCATCGATCGCGCAGACTTTTTACAATCTATTCGTCGTGTGAGCATTTTTGCGAACAAGACCACGCACCAAGTACGCTTGAAAATGGGCGGAAGCGTTTTGCACATCTCTGCTGAAGATTTGGATTACAGCAATGAGGCCAATGAGCAATTGTCATGCACCTATAGTGGTGATGATATGGAGATTGGTTTCAATAGCCGATTCCTTCAAGAAATGTTGAGCAATTTGGATTGCGATAACGTGACCATTGAAATGAGTGCCCCCAATCGTGCGGGGATCATGCGTCCAGTGGAGTTGGTTGATGAGCATGAAGATATCTTGATGTTGGTGATGCCAGTGATGCTGAATAGCTAATGCGTCCGACCCACATAAGATCTATACAAGAAAATATACCGCAGACCCATCTGATATACAATTCGGATGGGTCTGTTTATCATTTGGGCATACTGGAAGAGCATGTGGCGGATGATATTTGGATTGTTGGAGATCCCGATCGAGTAGGCATCATCAGTTCTTTTTTTGATCAAGTAGATTTTCAAATTCACAGACGAGAGTTTGTCTTGCACAAAGGCATTTTGAAGGGACGGCCATTGACGGTGGTTTCTTCAGGGATTGGTGTGGACAATATCGAAATATTGATTTCCGAGTTGGATGCTGCGGTCAACATTGAAGCATCAACCCAATGCGTCAAATCCAACCTGCGCAAGTTGAAATTTTTGCGTTTGGGAACATGTGGGACATTGCGTTCGGAAATCGCCCCGGGCACCATTGTAGCTTCTTCTTTTGCTTACGCTTATGACGGAGTGCCCTACAGCTATGAAATGGAGTTTTCAGCCCATGAGGAAGATTTGATTGCGGCGTTGAAAACGGGCGGTATGGATCGTCCCAATTTGTACGCAGTGGCGGGTTCTGCTTTTTTGCAGGAGCGATATGCCATTTGGGATACAAAGGGAATAACTTATACGGCCAACGGATTCTATGGGCCCCAAGGACGTTCAGTAAGATTGAAGAGCAAGTTGGAGGCTTTTGCTGCGGAAAGTAGTTTTGAATGGAATCAATTGGTCATTACCAATATTGAAATGGAATGTGCAGGATTGTATGCCATGGCTTCACTTTTGGGACACGAGGCGTTGACTTGTTGTGTGATTTTGGCCAATAGAAAAACGCAGGAATTCTCGGCCCATCCTGCTGCGGACGTCGATCGACTGATTCAAAATGCCATCGCTGCATTTTGAATAATTCCGTGTGAATAATAAAAAGAAATACCAAAAAAGACCTTCCCCTTAACCTGTAGTTTTGAAATACAAAATTACGAGTATGCAGGGTGAAGTAAGTGCATTGATCCAATTGATGGAAGATCCGGATGAGGAGATCTTTGCGCATGTAAAGCAGGAGTTGTCAAGGATGGGCGATGGGTTGATTCCCCAATTGGAGCAATATTGGGAATTGAACCAGTATGGTCCATTGTTCCATCAGCGCATCGAGAGCCTCATACAAGAGCTACAATACCGAGCGATATACAAGAGATTGCGTGAGTGGAAAGAGAGTCATGATCAGGACTTGTTAGAGGCCATGTTGATTTTGAATCGATTTGCTCACCCTACAATGAACGAGCACGATTTGAAACAACAGGTCATGAAAGTTCGCCAAGACATTTGGTTGGAGATGAACGATTTTTTGACCGCTGTAGAAGTGATCAATGTTTTCAATACGATTTTATTTAGGGTTCATCAATTTGAGGGAGTGAGTCATGTCAGTCAAGGTCACAATACTTTGGGAGATCTGTTGAACACCAAGCGCGGCGAGCCATTGATTTTGGGCGCTTTGTATTCTTGGATAGCAGAGTCGTTGGAAGTTCAGTTGCCCGCGATATCTGTCCCTGGAGATTGCATATTGGCCTATCAAGAACTGGATTATAAGGGCGGCGTAGAGAATTTGTTTTACGTGCATCCACATCAGAGTGGTCAGATTGTTTCGCGTGAAGAAATCGAGGGCATGTTGGTTGCGATGCAATATCCGTATGATGATCGTTTCTTTAATAACGCAGGCAGACTTGAGTGGGTGGGTAGAATGATCAATACGTTGATCAATGAGGCCATTGCCAATACGGATGATAAAAAAGTGAGTGAGCTTCGTGCCATGCAGGCATTGATGTTGGAGTGATCTAGCAAGAGCTGAATTGACTTCCGGCCCAGAATAAAAGTAGGGTGGAAATGGTGCCTTTGACAATGAAGAAAATGATGGTCGCCCAACCCATTTTCTTGACCCAGCTTTTATTTTTTTCGTCCTTTCTCAAAGAAAAGTAATTATTTTTTCTAGTTGTAAATCCTTTACAATCCAGTAAAGTTAGTTTGTATCGTTCAATTAAACATTGTTGCGATATGAAAAACTTAGCAGAAGTCAGAAGGTACATTGATTCTTTTTCTCGTCCCGATGGATACAACCATTATGCATGGGATGTTACCAAGCGTTTGGCGATGGAGGTATGGGAAAGCTATTTGGAGAACAAGCGTTGCACGCGTTCTTTGAATTATCTGTGCAAGGAGTTTTATCAAATGATTCAGGAGCCCAGCAGTGGTGAGTTTATTATACCCAAAAGTCGTTTCAGAATGCCAAATTAATCGGTTGATTTTGCGTTAGAGGACAATCCTTGGGTAGGTATTTTTTTCGGTTGACCTACCACAGGGGTTGCGCCTAACGAAACAAAAAAGGGGTTCGAAACGTCGAACCCCTTTTTATTTCAAATTTTTTTTCAAAGTCTTTTAAAATACCAGACCCACTGAGAAACCGGATCGAACGAAGTATCCAACGTATGGTTTGAAGACTTCGTTGGGACGTTCATTGTATGGCGAACTGGGATCGATGCGTTTGTCTCCAGAATTGTACACTGGGCCCAAATAAACATCTACAGCAATTTTGTCCTTGAAAATGTGCTGATAGCCAACACTCATACCCACGCCAATGGTGCTGAGTTCACGCGCTTGATAAGCATATGTTGAAATGTAGTTGCCCCATTGGTCATAGATGCCATTCCAAAGCCAATCTTCTGATTTCATCCATTGGTAGCGGACAAATGAACCCACATAAAATCCTCTCGGTGCTTCTGTTCTCGACATGTAATACTTGTATTCAGCAGTGGCGGCAAATCGACTGAGGTATGCGGCATTGGTCACTTCAGATGACTGGTCTTGGTATAAGACTCCCAAATTCAAAGAGGAAGTTGCGGAAAGTGGTTTTTCAAAAGTCAGGTTGGCGGTTCTAAAAATGGGTGACATCACATCCATTTTGAGCAAGTACGAAACCGGTTTTTTTTCCTTTTTAGTAGGGTTGTTATTTGAGGGTTGTTGGGCCCAAGTGGCGCCACAGACAAGGCTTATGGCTAAAATTGCGAATAAATGACGCATAAAGTTGATAAGTAATTGGTACGTGTTTCTAGATTCTTAGCGCAATTTAGCAAAAAATATTGCGTATGTCTAAAAAAGCACGTTTGTGGTACTTGTCGTTGGCTCCGATTTTTTTTGTGTTAAGTTGGTTGAT
>CANHIV010000087.1 GCA_947460525.1 Flavobacteriales bacterium | reverse complement strand
GGGTGCCAATGACATCGGTGAGCACAGATCCATTCTCACTTACCGCTTCCGGCCATTTGGCCGCAATAAGTTGAACGAACGCTGTATTTTTATAAGCCGATTTGGTTTCAACATCGGCGTTAAAAACGGGCACGCCGAGCTCAGAGAAAATCCTACCTATTAAGGTTTTTCCTGAGCCAATGCCTCCTGTAATGCCTACAATAAGGGGCATTTATTTTTTTACGAATATTTGGAAGCCATACCCGGGTAACTGCACGTTGCCGGTAGCATAAAGTGCAAGCGCTTTGTTGTCAAAAATGCTATTGAAAATTCCTTCCGGCAGCGCATCTGTGAATGACGTGCTTTGTGGAGCTGGATTAAAATTCAACATCACGATAACCTGGCTATCTCCTTTGGTTCTGCTGTAAGTGTATATTTTGCTATTGCTGGTGTATATCCTTTTGAACTGTCCTCCATCCGCGCCATTCCACAAAGCAGGTACTTCATGATGTGCCTTCAAAAGTGTCTTGTATAATTTTTCGTTTTGGTATTGATTAAAGGAGATCGTGTCTTTGTCAAAGAAGCGATAACGATGGGGAAGTCCATTTTTATGCTGCTCATTTCCCTCTTGTCCAGAATATACCAATGGCATTCCTCCGATGGTAAAAGCCAATACGTCGTATAAATTTCTGGCCATGCCGTAACGCTCTCCGCCTGTTCCATTCCATGTGTTTTCATCATGGTTCGTGGTGAAGTACATGTGAATGGTGGATTGCGGGAATTCTTTGTTGACTTTCTCCATGTAGGTGTCAATGTCTTGTGGAGCTTTCTCACCTTTGGCAATGCCATTCATCAGATGTAAAAATTCCCAGCCGTAACACATGTCAAACGCCTTTAGGTGGTGGTCTTTTTGCTCTGCTTCAGCGAGCATAAACACAGGTTTGATGGCATCAAGTTCTGCCCTGGCTTGGTCCCAGAAATCAGTAGGGACCTGCATCGCTACATCGCAACGGTAGCCATCTAGATCACATTCTTTTACCCAGAATTTCATAGATTCAATCATCGCTTTTCTAAGATCTTTGTTGTCAAAGTTCAAATCAGCTACATCCGACCAATCAGCGACTGGGGGTACGATTTTCCCGTTGGCATCATGTGTATACCACTCAGGATGTTCTGTTATCCATGGATGGTCCCAAGCTGTATGATTGGCTACCCAGTCTAGAATAACTTTCATTCCCTTTGCATGCGCCGCGTTCACAAAATGTTTGAAATCTTGGAGCGTTCCAAATTCGGGGTTTACCCCTACATAGTTTTTCACACTGTAATAGCTTCCCAATGAACCTTTTCTGTTCAACTCACCAATAGGGTTTATCGGCATTAACCACAAGATGTCTACTCCCAAAGAGTCCAATCGATTCAAGTCTTTTTCCAGTGCTTGAAAAGTGCCTTGCGGAGTATGCTGACGAACGTTTATCTCATAGATAGTGGCATTTTTCACCCATTCAGGATGTCGGATGACGTGGGTTTCGCTGCTGCTAATAATTTGCGCAGTTGCTGTGGCATCGCTTTTTTGAGAGGCACATGAGATGGCCAAAAGCGCGATGAGGGAAATGATAATTGTTCTATTCATGGTGATAACCTTCGTGTCAAAAGTACACGATTATTCTTTTTCGTTGAAATCTTGCAACTATTTTTCCTGATAATTGTCTTTATTTTTGAAACAAATAACCTGCAGTGAAAAAAAGTCTTTTATATATCCTTTTGCTATTGATTCTTCCTTTCCATTTGATGGGACAGGTTCTGATCAATGAAATTTGTATTGCCAACTATAGTGATTACAATATTCCTTCTGGTGGTAACAATTTTGAAGATTGGATAGAGCTTTACAATCCATCGGCAACAGCAGTGGATATCAGTGGATATTGGTTAAGTGACAATGCTGCCAATCCCCAAAAATGGGCCTTTCCTGCGGGTACAACTGTCGCTGCAAATGGTTATCGCGTCGTGTTACTCACCGGAAGAGGTAGCTACCAGCCGACTTTTTTAGGCGGGCTCAACACCAATTTTAAATTGAATCAAACAGCTGGAGAGGAAATTGTATTTTCCAATTCGGGGGGTGTTGTTTTGGAGACCTATGATTTTGATACCATGACCCCCAATCAGTCCAATCATTCATGGGGGCGGGTTCCCAATGGTTCGTCAACTTGGAGGATCCTAACCAATCCTTCAGAAAATGCGGCCAACCCAGCTACTGGTGCTACGGCCTACGCGGCTATGCCTACTATGGATTTACAAGCCGGCTATTATCCCAACGCAATTAACGTGAATCTTTCAACGCTTGAGCCAGGAGGTACCATCTACTATACTTTAGATGGAACGGCTCCTTCTAATACGAGTACCTTGTACACGGGAGCAATAAATATTTCTACAACAAAAGTATTAAGAGCGATTGTTTACTCAGCGGACCCCAATGTTTTACCCAGTTTGGTGGAGACCAATACTTATTTCTTTGGTGCGGATAATCATTCGATTTTGACGGTTTCGGTTTCTGGAAATAACATGAATGGTCAATGGCCAGGCGCAGGAAACAACAGATTGACCACCATAGAGTTTTTCAACGCAGGTGGAACTTTTATCACTGAGAATCATGGGGATAGCAATGAGCATGGCAATGACTCCAATGCATATGGCCAAAGAGGATTTGACTACATTGGAAGAGACGAATTGGGCTATGATCACACGGTTCAAGATGCTTTATTTCCGGAGAGAAATCGCGATGATTATGACCGATTGATTTTTAAGGCAGCAGCCAATGATAATTATCCTTTTTCCAATGGAGGCGCGCACATCAGAGATGCCTATGTCTGTCAGTTGTCCATTTTAGGGAATCTTCACTTGGATGAAAGAGCTACTCGAAGTTGTATTGTTTACCTAAACGGAAACTACTGGGGAGTATATGAAGTGCGCGAGAAGATAGACGACACCGATTTCACATCCAAGTACTATAACCAAGACCGCGGACAAATAGATTATTTAAAAACTTGGGGCGGAACTTGGGCGGAATACGATGCCGCTCCGGCTTTTAACGCAACCAACAATTGGAACACGCTGAGAAATTTCATCACAACCAATAATATGGCGGTTCAGGCCAATTATGATTATGCACTAACGCAATACAATCACATGAGTTTGATCGATTATTTCATTCTCAATGGCTATTCAGTTTGTACCGATTGGCTCAATTGGAATACGCAATGGTGGAGAGGTTATAACCCCAATGGTGATGCTAGAAGATGGAGATACGCTTTGTGGGATAACGATGCGACTTTTGGTCATTATGTCAATTACACTGGGGTGCCTTCAACTGCACCCACTGCAGATCCCTGCCAGATTGATGGGATGGGCAATGTTGGAGGACAAGGTCATGTACCCATATTAAATTCACTTTTTGACAATCCTGAATTCTTGGCTGATTACGTTCAGCGATACGCTGAATTGTCCAATGGTATTTTTTCTTGTCAATCCATGTTGGCCGTGTTGGACAGCATGATAGCGGTGATTGAACCTGAAATGCCCCGACAAGTTGTTCGTTGGGGAGGGACCATGGCAGAATGGCAAAGCAATGTTCAAGACTTGCGAAATTTCATTTTGGCACGTTGTCCAGAGCAAACCTCCAACACAGATATCATAGAGGGGATGGAAGATTGCTATGATGTCACGCAACAAACTTTAACCGTTCAAATTTCAGGCCCCGGTTCAGTTATGTTGGAAGAGACACCTATTGACGCGACCAATGCGCCGTATCAAGGGACTTTCTTTAGTGGTAACACGGTTGATTTGCCCATAAATATCATTGCGATACCTTCAGGAACGGGCTCTTGTAGCGACTTTATTCAGTGGGTGGTGGTTTCTGGAACTGCAGTTTTTGCCGACCCCATGAATGATTCAACCACATTGGTGATTGGTTCTGATGCTGTAATCGAAGCACAATTTGGAACGGGCAGCACAGGTCCGGTTAATTTTGTTTTAGAGAGCAACCCACCTTTGTCTGCAAATATAGACTGGAATGGAAACTTACAAACGGTTTTACCCGTTACCATGGTTGAGAATGCCGGTGCTGCTGTGACGGTTGAAGCGCTACCCAATTCAGGATTTATATTTGATCATTGGGAATCAAATTTTACAGCATTAATGCCCGATCAGGATTCGATTCAGTTGAACTTGTTGACTTGTTTGGATGATACTTTGACGGCGGTCTTGCTGCCTGTTTACAATGTAACCATCCAAGTTACAGGGTCTGGTAGCTCCACTATTGATGGTGTTGATGCAAGTACTTTCTCTGGATCATTTTTGTCCACTGATGTTATCGATTTAGCAGCGATTGAGAATGGGCCTTGTGGACTGTTTATCGATTGGGAAGTGGTATCGGGAAGCGCAGTGATCGCCAATACAGGTTCCTTGAATACTACCATGACCATTTCTTCTGATGTTGTCATACAAGTGAACTTTACTTCTTTGCCAGCGGGCATGGTTGAAGTGGTGATTACCTCTCCATATCCTGATGCAGGGGGCTTTTCTGTTAACGGAAACAACTATGCAACTTACCCGCAAAGTTTAATGTTGCCGCCAGGGGTACCTCTGGATTTGGAGGCATTCGAGGCCGATTGGTATGACTTCGTAAGTTGGAATTCTACCTTCTATTCTTTTACTCCTAGTGCCAATGTCCCAGCAACAAGCTTGATCGTTTGTTCTGCAGATACGTTAACGGTGAATTACAATTTTACGCCGCACCAATTGGTTACCATTACCAAAACACCGATGAATATCGGTCAAGTATTCGTGGATGGTGTCGAGGTTTTCAACTTGCCGGTGACCTATGATTGGGCAGAGGGAGAGAATCATAGTGTAGGCGCATTAACGATAGCACCATGGACATCTTTTGTGGAATGGCAGTCATCAGGCTTGGTATTGAACCCCAATACTACTTCCAGTACGGTGAACTTTATGGTAACTGAGCAAGATACCGTCATCGCAGTTTTTTACGAGATTCCGCATAGTTTGATCACGGTAGTTGTGGATGAGCCATACACGGCATTGGCTACTGCAACGGGAGGTGGAAGTAGCAATTATGCTTTCCAATTTGAGGTAGAGAATGGCGTGCCGGTAACTTTCTCATCAACGGTTAATGCGTTTTACGACTTCAAGAATTGGACTTCAGCGCAAGACAATTTCATTAGCCCTTCATTTGAATCTGAAGAGATAGTAATGACTTTTGAAGCCAATGATACCATTACACTTCATACTATTCCTGAGATATACAGTTATTACATTCCCAATTCATTTTCTCCCAATGGTGATAATGTCAATGATTGCATTGGTCCCGTGGGAAATGCAGTGCAAATAGATCGTTTCTCTTGGGTTGTGTTTAATCGCAACGGAGAGTTGGTGTTTGAAACCGACGATTTTGGAGATTGCTGGGATGGTTCGCATCTTGGCGGTGAGTACTATGTGCCAGAAGGTGTGTACACCTATGTGTTGCGCGTGAAATCTGTATTTGATAAAGAAATACAAAAAGTTACGGGCTCGATTATCGTGGTGCGATAGTTTGCAGTGTGTTTTTGTATTTTTACTGCATGAATAGATTATTTCTTGCATTGGCCTTATTGGCAGTTGGTGGTTCGGGAATCGCTCAAAATAAGCCTACCCAGC
>CANHIV010000086.1 GCA_947460525.1 Flavobacteriales bacterium | reverse complement strand
TCAAGATGTGGTTTTGGACTTTGAAAGTTGCGAAGCTTACGCATTTGTCCCCAATGCATTTACACCCGACCAAGATGGCGTAAACGAAGCTTGGGTTCCCATTTTGTACAATGCCAAGTCTTATGAAATCTATATTTACAACCGTTGGGGAGATATGATTTTTCATTCTACTGACCCCAATGAAAATTGGTTAGGAGAAACACACAAAGGCCAATACTACAACCAAGATGGCGTGTACCATTACAGAATGATTTTGGAAAGTCCCAATCGCGAGAAAAAAGAATACTACGGCGTATTTCACTTATTGCGCTAAGCGCAGTACATTTGGGCAAACATCAATGTTATGTCCAAAAAAAATTATTCGCCGGAAAGCTTAATGATGAGCTACGGCTACACGCCGGAATGGAGTGAAGGTGCTATCAAATGTCCGATTTATCAAACTTCAACATTTGTATTCAAAACAGCAGAAGAAGGAAAATCTTTTTTTGAAATTGCCTACGGGATTCGTGAAAGACAAGAAGGAGAAAAAATCCCTGGATTGATCTACTCTCGTCTTAATAATCCTGACATCGAAATTCTAGAAAACCGCATTGCTCTATGGGACAACGCTGATGACTGTGCTTCTTTTGAATCTGGGATGTCCGCCATTACTACGGTCATGTTGGAGTATTTGGCTCCTGGTGATTTTATCCTTGCCTCCTCTCCTTCTTATGGAGGAACCGACCACTTCATCAAACATTTCTTGGTGAAAATGAATATTCACCACATCGAGTATTTCCCATGGGATTCACAAGAGGATATTCTCAAAAGAATTGACGCTGCAGGAGCGCGTGATAAAGTAAAATTGATTTTTACTGAAACGCCAGCCAACCCCACCAATGACCTTTTTGATATCGCGATGTTGGTGGACCTTGGAAAGAAATTATCACATGGTGATCACGTGGTAAAAGTAGCTGTGGACAATACCTACATGGGACCACTATGGCAGCGTCCATTGGAAATGGGTGCCGACTTCTCCGTTTACAGTGCAACCAAATACATCGGTGGTCACAGTGATGTCATTGCAGGTGCGGTATGCGGAAAACAAGACGACATGATTCGTATCAAAACATTGCGCACGTTTCTGGGCAACATGGCAGGTCCATGGACCGCTTGGTTGTTGATGCGCAGCTTGGAGACTTTGAAAATAAGAATGGAGCAGCAAGCACGCAATGCAGCTGAAGTTGCCGAGTTCTTAAATAACCATCCAAAAGTGGGAAAGATGCACTACTTGGGCAACTTGACGCCCGCTGATGGCCATGCTTACGAAATTTACAAAAGACAATACACCTCACCTGGTGCCATGTTGAGCTTTCAAATAGTAGGTGGTGAAGCGGAAGCTTTTCGTTTTTTAAATGGTTTACGCCTTTGCAAATTGGCGGTGAGCTTGGGCTCTACCGAAAGTTTGGCAGAACATCCTGGCACTATGACACATGCTGGAGTAGACCCAGAATTGAAGGCTAAAATTGGTATTACACCCAATCTTGTGCGTCTTTCAGTAGGTGTAGAAAACGCTGCCGATTTGATAGACGATCTCAACCAGGCACTCGCCTTGGTTTAATCTATTACCGCATTGTGCCAAGGTGTCAGGATTTTCGCCTTGGCACATGCGTTGATATTCGACCTGCGTAAAATTTAAAACAAATGAAAGCAGGTCAAATTTCTGTTCAAACAGAAAACATTTTCCCCATCATTAAAAAATTCCTTTATTCGGATCACGAAATATTTCTTCGTGAGTTGGTTTCCAATGCTGTCGATGCATGTCAAAAGGTAAAAACGCTATCTCGTCTGGGCGAAATTTCTGAGCCCACTTCCACTCCACAAGTTGAAGTAATACTTAACACGGAAAACAAAACCCTTACCATTCGGGACAATGGTATCGGAATGACGGAAGCTGAAGTGGATCAGTACATCAATCAAATTGCATTCTCAGGTGCTGAGGAGTTTGTGAGCAAATACAAGGATGCGCAAATCATTGGTCACTTTGGATTGGGATTCTACTCTGCCTTTATGGTTTCCAAAGAAGTAGAAATCATCACCCTTTCTCATAAAAAAGATGCGCAAGCCGTCCGTTGGGTTTGTGATGGAAGTCCCTCCTACTCCATCGAAAACGTAGAAAAGACAGGTTGCGGCACAGATATTATCTTGCATTTGGCGGATGATGCTTTGGAATTCAACGATGAATACAAAATCAAAGAAATTCTAGACAAGTATTGTCGATTCATGCCCATTGAAATTGTTTTTGGCGAGGAAAGTGAGTGGATTGAAGATCCCTCCGGAGAGAAAGATGAAAAAGACAACATCAAAAAAATCGAGGTTAAAAAACCACGCGTCATCAATTCTACCAACCCGCTTTGGATTCAAAAACCGAGCGAGTTAACGGATGAGGACTACAAAAAGTTCTACCAAGAATTGTATCCCATGAGCTTTGAGGAGCCTCTTTTTCACATTCATGTCAATGTAGATTATCCCTTCAATCTCACCGGAATACTTTTCTTTCCTCGATTAAAAAATCAAATGGAAACGCAGCGCAACAAGATACAGTTGTACTGCAATCAAGTGTTCATTACCGATGAGGTAAAGAACATCCTTCCCGACTTTTTGACCTTACTGCACGGCGTAGTTGATTCGCCAGATATTCCTTTGAATGTTAGCCGTAGTTATCTTCAAGCCGATGGCAATGTCAAAAAAATAAGTGCCCACATTACCAAGAAGGTGGCGGACAAACTGCAGAGCATGTTCAACAACGACCGCGCAGATTTTGAAGCCAAATGGGATGACATCAATGTCTTTATCCAATATGGTATTTTGACCGAAGAGAAGTTTGCTGAAAAAGCCAATGCTTTTACTTTGTTCAAAAACACAAAAGGAGAATACAAGACCCTTGAAGAATGGAAAGAGAAAATTGGTGAACACCAAAAAGACAAGAATGGCAAAATGGTATTTTTGTACACCACTGATGAGAGCGCTCAACATGGAGCTATTGAAATGGCAACCGCCCGCGACTTTGAAGTGTTTGTATTGAATACTCCATTAACGGCGCCCTTCCTTTCTCAAATTGAATCCAAGCACAGTGACATCACATTCAAACGCGTGGATAGCGATATTCCAGAGAAGTTAATTGAAAAGGAAAGCAATGAAATTTCAGCCCTAACGGATACTGAAAAAGAAAATGTAAAGAACCAATTGAATACATGGATTGATGCTCAAAAGTTCAATGTTCAATTTGAAAACATGTCTCCACAAGATCCTCCCATGCTCATCACAGAAAATGAATTCATGCGCCGCATGAAAGAGCAACAAGCTTTGGGAGGCGGAGCCAACATCTTTGGAAATCTTCCAGACAGTTATCAATTGATCATCAATACCAACCACCCCGCGGTGCACAAAATGCAAGGACCTGAAGGTGATGGATTGGCAAAAGAAGCCCTTGCATTGGCACAATTGTCAAAAGGTTTGCTAAAAGGAAGCGAATTAACCGCTTTCATACAGCAAGCTTATACAAGAATAAATGCCAATTAATTATCTTCGAACTTTAAAACAACAAAATGAATAAAGCAACACGCACCATCTTGATTTTAGTTGGTGTTATTTTAGGCGCATTTGTGCTGTTCTATCTTTATGGAACATCCGTTTACAATGGTGCCGTAGAAAAACAAGAAGCCGTTAAAAAAGAATGGGGAAATGTTCAGGTGGCCTATCAACGCCGCGCGGATTTGGTTCCTCAATTGGTGGCCACCGTTAAAGGAGCCAAAGACAATGAAAGGGCCATTTTAGAAAATGTAACCCGAGCGCGCTCTGGCATGTCATCCGCACAAAGCCCAGCTGAGCTTCAAAAGTTGGGTACCGACATCAACAAAGCCATCAACATCGTTTTTGAAAACTATCCTGAGATCCGATCTACGCAGAACTTCAGTGAACTTCAAGCGCAGTTGGAAGGATCGGAAAATCGCGTTAGCAAAGCCCGTTCTGATTACAACAGTGCTGTCGAAAAATCCAATGGTTTTATCCGTGGGTTTTGGAAAAAGAAAGCGTTGGCTTTGGTAGGTGACGATGAGTTCAAAGTGTATGATGCATTTGCTGCTGCTGAAGGTTCTGAGAATGCGCCTAAAGTAGATTTCAACTAATGTCCAATCACGCTTTATTACATCCTGAACTAAATTCTGCTTTTCAAAGACAAATAGAAATATTTGAAAAGAAAACCAGTTGCGAGATCAGAATTCACATTGAGGAGCGAAACGATGCCGCCGTCTTGGACAGAGCGGCATTTGTTTTTGATCACTTGGGCATGCACAAAACAAAACAGCGCAATGCCCTCTTGGTGTACATTCAAATTTACCCATCTGCTTTGGCCATCATTGGTGATGTGGGTATCCAACCGCATGTAAACGCTTTGGTATGGGAAAGATGGAAAAATCTCCTCATTGAAGCTTTCTCCAAAGCAGAATATGCAAAAGGTATCGAGCTTTTGCTGCAAGAAATGGCCCATCATTTGGCTGTACATTTCCCTTGGCATGAAAACGACACCAACGAATTGACCGACCAAATTTCCCGCTAAATGAAATTCATTTCAACATTAATTCTAGCATGGTGTGTTGGTCATGTTTATGCACAACTACCGGAGTGTGTACCACCCAAAGATGAAGCCCGTTTGGTTTATGACATGGCCAATATGTTGCAGCCACAGGAAATTCAGCAATTGGAACAGAACCTTCAAAGTTTTGCCCAAAAAACCTCTAACCAAATTGTGATTCTTACCCTACCCGATTTATGTGGTTACGAGCCCAGTGATTTAAGTTTTAAAATCATGGACGAATGGGGTGTTGGACAAGCGGATTTGGACAATGGTGTTGTGCTTTTGATCAAACCAAAAACGAGCGACAGCAAGGGACAAATCTTTATTGCAACGGGCAGAGGTCTTGAAGGTGCATTGCCCGATGGTAAAATTCATTTGATTTGGGAGAATGAGATTATTCCGCAGTTCAAGCAGAACAACTATTACCAAGGGATCTTGAACGGATTAACCGTGATTGAACAATTGGCCCAAAAAGAATTTGACATCGACACCTATGCCAAGAAGCACAAAGAGAAAAAAGACAAAGGTGGATGGGTGGGCCTATTGATATTTGGTGCCATCGCATTGCTCTTTATTTTTGGTAAGAACCGCAACATGGCCCGAGCCAACAACCTGCCTTTTTGGACAGCCTTTTGGTTGGCCAATTCAGGTCCTCGTCGTGGATATTGGAACGACTTCAATAGCCGCAACGACGGTTGGGGCGGCGGCGGCGGATTTGGTGGTTTTGGTGGAGGAAGCTCAGGAGGGGGCGGAGCCGGTGGTTCTTGGTAATCATATTCAAATGGATAATATTGCATTAAAATGAAATACGCAAAATGGATTGGTGGTGGATTGGGATGGGCGCTAGGCGGACCCATTGGCGCTTTATTGGGGTTTGCATTTGGCGCTATGGTGGAAGACAAATCACTCAGCACTACTCAGCAGAAAACTTACGACCCCAGAAGAGATGCCTCTCCTCAATACCAGCGACACAGCACCCGCCAAGGTGATTTTAGTTCTGCCCTGTTGGTGCTATCGGCCGCTGTAATGAAAGCGGATGGTAAGCACATGAAAAGCGAATTGGATTACATCCGTGAAAC
>CANHIV010000085.1 GCA_947460525.1 Flavobacteriales bacterium | reverse complement strand
TAGTTTGTTGAATCCAAAGTTCATGACCAAGATGAAAATGAATGGAGCAAACATCAGGGCATACATCATCAACGAACCACCGCTGGACAACATGCTCAACATTGTTTCTGAAAATTGAAAAGCCGTAACGCCAGAGATCAAAAGCGCGAGGGACATCAATCCAAACACGCGGTTCATAAATGCTTTTACACTTCCCGTTTCTACTTCATGAATAGAGTAGTCTCTTTGAAAATCAGGTGTATTCATATTACTTCAATTTATTTGCTATCAAATGTATAAATTCTTTTCGAGTTTTGTCATCATTGAGGAAGGCTCCACTGAAAGCAGAGGTCGTAGTTAACGAATTTTGTTTATTCACGCCTCGCATTTGCATACACAAGTGCTGACATTCGATGACTACGGCTACTCCCAATGGATTCAAAGTTTCCTGAATACTGTCTCTGATCTCAATGGTTAGCCGCTCCTGTACTTGCAGCCTTCTGGCAAAAACATCTACCACGCGTGGTAGTTTGCTCAATCCCACGATGGTTCCATTGGGGATGTAAGCGATGTGGGCTTTTCCGAAGAAAGGCAGCAAGTGGTGTTCACAAAGCGAATACACCTCGATGTCTTTCACCAATACCATTTCGGAATAGGACTCAGCAAACATCGCGGAGCGCAATACCTCATTGGCGTCTTGGTGGTAGCCTTGGGTCAAAAACTCATAGGCCTTGGAAACACGCTCAGGCGTTTTCAAAAGTCCTTCTCGATTGGGATCTTCTCCAATGTTTTCGAGAATGGTTTTAACCGCGGCTTCTATTTTATTCTCCTCCATAGTATTCTACAAAGTTATTTTCCGTCTCGTACAATTTGACGCAATGCAATTGGCAGCCGGATTCTTTGATCTCTTGCTCTATTCTTTCCCAGATAACAATCGCGAGGTTTTCTGTGGAGGTTTTCATGCCTGCCAACCAAGGAATATCGAGATTTAAATTTCTGTGATCAATCACATCCGTGACTTTGGTTCTGATGATGGTGCTGAGTACTTTCAGATCCATACAGAATCCCGTCTCTTCCCTAAGCGCGCCCTTGATGGTGACAAAGAGTTCATAGTTGTGTCCATGCCAATTGGGATTGGAACATTTTCCAAAAATCTCAAGGTTCTTTTCTGCGCTCCATTCCTCGTGCCATAGCTTGTGGGCAGCGTTGAATCTTTCTTTTCTGGTGACGTAAACAATTTTTGACATGCTAGTAAATTTTCAAATTTTGTAATAAATAATTTTGAACGTAATCCTTCACTCCTTCTTCTAAAGTGTGGAATGGGTGGGGATAGCCAGCTTCCTTGAGCTTGTTCATATTGGCTTCTGTGAAATATTGGTATTTGTCTCGGATATCAATGGGTGTATCGATAAAGGAGATGTTCTCCTCTTTGTCCATGGCCTGAAAAGTATTTTTGGTTAAATCCAAAAATGTTCGGGCCTGGCCGCTACCCAAGTTGAATATTCCTGATTGCTTGCGCGCCTCCATCAACCAAATGCAAACATTGGCCACATCCTTTACATATACGAAATCGCGCATTTGCCCACCGTCGGTGTAGTTGGGGTTGTGTGACCGGAAAAGCTTCATCTCTCCATTGGCATTGATCTGATTGAACGAATGCCAAACAACAGAGGCCATGCGGCCCTTGTGGTATTCATTGGGACCATAGACATTGAAAAATTTCAAGCCGGCCCAGAAAAATGGCGTTGTGCTTTGTTGCAACACCCATTTGTCAAAATCGTTCTTGGAATCTCCGTATGGATTCAAAGGCTTGAGTTGTGGAATGATGTCGTGGTTGTCATCGTATCCCAAGTTGCCATCTCCGTAGGTTGCAGCCGATGAAGCGTAAACCAAAGGAATGGCATACTTGACGCACAAATTCCAAACGGATTGGCTGTAATGCAAATTGAGTTCGTCAAAAATGGCCGTATTAAACTCCGTGGTGTCGGTACGCGCGCCCAAGTGAAAAATGAAATCGATTTGATTTTCATTTTGTTCGATAAATGCAAATAAATCTTTTCTATCGAGTAGCTGTCTGAACTTTTTATTCTCGTAATTGACTTTTCTGTTTTCGCGAGAAAAATCGTCCACCAAAACCAAATCAAAGTAGCGCAGCTCATTGAGTCTGGCCACCAAAGCCGAGGCGATAAATCCTGCTGCACCTGTAACTATGATCATGCTGTTGTTTTTTGCGAATTTACGCTGAAATGGTAGAATCTATCTTCTGCAACCAATTCAAAGCTGTATTGACGGTGTTTATATTTTGAAAGCTCATTCTCAGCGTTCCATCTTTTTCATACATCTTCACCTCATGGCTGTATTTCTTGAGGAACTCGAGCACTTTGGTAAACACGGCGCTTTGGTAGAATGGCGAATCCTCTTTGGAAATGAAATAGGCGATCATCTTGCCGCTTTTCATGATGAGTTTTTCCATGCCCAGGGCATTTGCCGTCCATCGGATGCGCATCGTGTTGATCAAGGCCAAGGTGGGTGCGGGAATCGGTCCAAATCGGTCAATCAGGTTTTTGATAAACGACTCCATTTGACCTTCATTTTCCAAATCGTCTAGCGCCTTGTACAGGGCAATGCGCTCGGTGATGTCGTGAACATAGTCATCGGGGATGTGCAACTCGAGGTCGGTTTCCAAGGTGGTTTCTTTGACAAATTTGGAAGCCCGATCCAGTTCCTCTTGATAAAGATCTTGGAAGTGTTCTTGCTTGAGTTCTTCCAAGGCCTCGGCCAATATTTTTTGGTAGGTTTCCAGACCCATTTCATTGATGAAACCGCTTTGGTCGCCGCCCAGAAGGTCACCGGCTCCGCGAATATCCAAATCACGCATGGCAATGTGCATGCCGCTTCCTAAGTCGCTGAATTGCTCAATGGCCGAGAGTCTCTTGCGGGTGTCGTCCGGCATCATGTGAATGGGGGGAGAGATCAAATAGCAAAATGCACGCTTGTTGTTTCTTCCCACGCGACCGCGCAATTGGTGCAGGTCGCTCATTCCAAATTGATGCGCGTTGTTGATGATGATGGTATTGGCATTGGAAATGTCAATGCCACTCTCCACAATGGAGGTACTCACGAGGACATCAAATGCCCCTTCAATGAAGTTGGTCATTACCTCTTCCAGTTGATCGCTTTTCATTTGCCCATGGCCTGTTCCAACACGCGCATCTGGGCACAGGCGTTGGATCATTCCCGCTACTTCTGGCAGGTTTTGAATTCTATTGTTGATGAAAAATACCTGACCTCCCCGTTGGATTTCGTAGCTGATCGCATCGCGAATAATCTCCTCATCCAAGGTGATGATTTGTGTGTGTATGGGATGTCGGTTGGGCGGAGGGGTTTGAATGATGCTCAAATCCCGAGCGCCCATCAATGAGAATTGTAGGGTTCGCGGAATGGGCGTGGCGGTCAAGGTCAATGTATCGACGTTGGCCTTGAGCGTTTTTAATTTGTCTTTTGCAGCAACGCCAAATTTTTGTTCTTCGTCAATCACCAACAAACCCAGATCTTTGAATTTCACATCTTTCCCTATGATGGCGTGGGTTCCAATGAGGATGTCCACTTGGCCCTGTGCCAATTTTTCCAAAGTAACTTTTTTCTCTTTGGTCGTTTTAAATCGACTGATGTGATCGACAGTGACCGGAAAATCCTTGAATCGACTGGCAAAACTTTTATAGTGTTGCAAGGCCAGGATGGTTGTGGGAACCAGCACAGCGACTTGTTTTCCATCGGTGGCTGCTTTGAATGCTGCCCGCATGGCTACCTCGGTTTTACCAAAACCCACATCGCCGCAAACCAATCGGTCCATGGGCGCAGGTGACTCCATGTCTTGCTTTACCGCAGTAATGGCCTTGGCTTGGTCGGGTGTGTCCTCGTACATGAAAGAAGCTTCCAACTCCATTTGCATGTATCCATCGGGCATGAAGGCAAAGCCTTGGGTGGTTTTTCTTTTGGCGTATAACTTGATCAAATCAAAGGCAATGGTTTTGACCCTTGCTTTGGTTTTGTTTTTTAGGTTCTGCCAAGCAGGACTTCCCAGTCGGTCCATGGAGGGAGCAGTACCTTCCTTTCCGCTGTATTTGCTGATCCGGTGCAGGCTGTGAATGCTGACATACAGCGTATCTCCGCCTTTGTACACCAAGCGAATGGCCTCTTGTTCTTTGCCATTGACATCGATTTTTTGCAGACCAGCAAATTGGCCCACGCCATGGTCGATGTGCACCACGAAGTCGCCAGGCTGAAGTGAAAGTATCTCTTTTAAGGTAAGGGCTTCTTTGCTTTTTTGAAAACCCTCTTTGAGTCTAAATCGGTGGTATCGTTCAAATATTTGGTGGTCGGTGTAGAGCGCCAATTGAAGTTGATTGTCCACAAAACCCTCACTGAGTTCAATCAAATGCGGGGTGTATTGTACGACAATTTGTTTGTCTTCAAAAATCTGGTGCAGGCGTTCCAATTGTTTGGCCTGTCCTGCGGTAACCACTTGATCAAAATGCTCTTTCGATTTTTGAATGATGTGTTGGCTCAGGAGGTCAAAATTTTTGCTGAATGACGGCTGTGGCGTCATCTGGGTTTCAATCGCGGGTGCTTCAATAAAAAGCGCGGTAGGCCCCATTTCAATCAGGCGTCTACTTTTAAGAAGGCGGTACCAATCGGTGCTGTGCGCGTACAGGTCTTCAGGGGATTTGTGTTGAATCACCCCGCCCAGTTTTTGAAATTGGGTGTGCGCTTTGTCCAACTCTTTTTCGAGAATTTCAGGCGCATTGGTGCACTCAATGGCCCAGAAAATCGAATCGGGAGCAACAAACTCCAGAAAGTTGATGGTGGTATCGATTTGATTTTCGTCTTGCACATTGGGGACAATCGTTGCGCGTTGCATATTGCCTGTGCTCAGTTGGTCTACTGGATCAAATTTTCGGATACTTTCAATGGTTTCGCCAAAGAGTTCAATGCGATAGGGATGGTCGTAGGAATAAGAGAATACATCGATGATGCCCCCACGCACGGCGTATTGTCCAGGTTCATATACAAAGTCCACTTTGTGGAAATTGTACTCTTGAAAAACCTCATCTACAATTTCGGGATTGAGGCGGTGACCGATTTCCACTTCAAACGTTTTCTGTTCAAGGGAGAGAAGACCGATTACTTTTTCGGCCAGTGCCTCGGGATAGGTCACAATCCATTGGCCTTGTGGTTTTTTGCGAAGGGCATTGAGCACCTCAGCGCGCATGGCCACATTGGCATTGTCTACCGTTTCCAGTTGGTAGGGAACGCGCGCGCTTCTGGGGAAGAATAGGATGTTTTTTTGTTCAAGGCTTTCTTTCTGGTAGTTCTGAATGTTTTCCAGGTCATTCAGAAAGTAGGCCGCTTTCTCTTTGTCTTCTAGAACAAAGACATGAGAAGAGCCCATTTGGTTGGCAACGGCATTGGCGATTAGGGCTTTGGCAGAACCTACGGCGCCTCTCAGGCGCAGTTTGGCCCCTTCTGAAGAAAGAATCTCAGAAATGTTTTTTTGGGTAATCCAATCGTCGTAACGATTGTAAAAAGGAGCGTTCGACACGAATCTAAATTGTGTCGTAAAGATAGTTCAGGAAGAGGTGAACAATGCTTTGGATTACTTAATTCGAAAAGAATTCAAAATCTCTTGTCCTTCTTTTTCAAATTCTGCGTAACTACTGGCTTCTGTGGTCAGCGTCAAGATGTACAATGT
>CANHIV010000084.1 GCA_947460525.1 Flavobacteriales bacterium | reverse complement strand
GCATTCGCGATTTTTGGTCTTTGGATCCATCATTTGGAAATGACGAGGACTGGATGGAACTTCAGCAAAGATGCCAAGAGCTTCAATTGGAAATATGGATAGACTGGGTGATGAACCATACCTCGTGGGATCATCCTTGGTTGGCGAATCATCCGGATTGGTACCAGAGAGAAGCCGAGAGTGAGCAAGTAATTCATCCACTAGGAACGAATTGGACAGATGTTGCCCAGCTCAATTTTCATCGAGCCACCATGGATTATTTTGTTGTATTGGCCAAGAAATGGATGACAATTAGAGGTGTCAAGGGATTTAGGTGTGATGCGGCTTATCGCATTCCTGCAAATGTTTGGAGGCAGTTTTTTGATGGTATTGCAGATGACAGCGCAAAGTCAATTTGGTTGGCGGACCAGCCCATTGAAAATTTTTTAGACTTGGGTTTTGATGGTTTCTTTTCCAACGGAGAATTGCAGGTAGAACCATTTGCTTGGAATAAAATATATGATCATGACCGATCTGCATTTGGACCTTTTTGGAATGATCAAGATGAGCAGCGATTAAAAGCAATGATCCATGATCAATACAACCAACAGAATTGGCTGTTGGGAATGGGGATGATGAACCCCAATCAATCGGTTTCTTTTTTCGAAAATCAAGAATTTGATATTCAATTGTGGGAGGCTTGGCTGACGCAATTGAGCGCAATTTCTTGACGTTTCAGCCTTATATTCGCGGCCTATGTCACTACAATCATTTATAGAGCCCTTTCAATCGCTTTCCGGCGTTATTGATTTGTTTACGCTTATCCTCATGGAAATTGTTTTGGGGATCGATAACATCATATTTATTGCAATTATCTGTGGTCAAATTCCCAACAAGCAAGAAGCCGCGCGTGCTCGCTTTTTCGGATTGACATTGGCATTGGTGGTTCGTATTATTTTGTTATCAACCATTAGTTTCATTGCACACATGGTAGATCCATTGTTTCATCTGGGTCACATGGGTATTACGGGTAGAGGTTTGATATTGTTTGGCGGAGGTGTCTTTTTGTTGGTAAAGACCACCAATGAAATTTATCACAAGTTCAAAGAAGCGGATCATGAAGAAAAGGCCAATTCTAGAAAGCTTACTTGGATTCAAGCCATTTTACAAATTACCTTGATTGATATCGTTTTTTCATTTGATAGTATTATCACCGCGGTTGGATTGTCCAACAATGTCCCCATCATGGTAATGGCGGTGATAGTTGCCATGATCGTCATGTTGTTGTTTGCACCCTATGTTAGTGAGTTTATTGAAAAGTACCCTACTTTGAAAATGTTGGCATTGGTTTTTTTGGTGGTGATAGGTTTGATATTGTTATTGGAGTCATTGGAAGATGCACATATTTTACACATGCCCGAAGGTGTGGATATCAAAACGTATGCATACATCGCTTTGGCGTTTTCTGTGACGGTTGAGATGTTGAATATCCGTTTGCATAATGTTAAAATGCGGAAGAAGGGATGAGGGGATGAAGGGATGAGGGGATGAAGGGATGAGGGGGATTTTGGAGGTGGGCTTTAGCCCACTGAATGGGGTTGTGATTTGGAGGTGGGCTTTGGCCCACCGAATGAGGTTGTGATTTGGAGGTGGGCTTTAGCCCACCGAAAAAGGGAAAGTGAAATTGGAAGTGGACTTCGGCCCACCGAAAGAGAAAAATTAGAGAATAAAAAAGAATTGAAGATGCGTAAAGTAAGAGTGAGGTTTGCACCGAGTCCAACAGGTCCATTGCACATGGGCGGTGTAAGAACAGCCTTGTACAACTATTTGTTTGCCAAGAAACATGGAGGTGATTTTTTGTTGCGAATAGAGGATACAGATCAAGCACGTTACGTTCCGGGTGCGGAGCAATACATTATTGAGGCGTTGAAGTGGTGTGGAATCGAACCCAATGAAGGTGTGGGCTATGGCGGAAACTGCGCGCCTTATCGTCAAAGTGAGCGCAAGCCAATGTACAAGCCTTACGCAGAACAATTGGTGGAAAAAGGTTGGGCTTACTACGCATTTGATACTTCTGAAGATTTAGAAAATATCCGCAAGCAAGCGGAATTGGCGAAAATGCCGAATTGGCAATACAATTCTATTTCCAGAATGACCATGAAGAATTCCTTGACACTTCCTGCAGATGAAGTGCAAAGAAGATTGGCGGCTGGAGATCCGTATGTTATCCGGTTTAAAATGCCTCGCAATGAGGAGGTGCGTTTTCAGGATTTGATTCGCGGTTGGGTTGTTTTTTCTACCAATGAATTAGATGACAAAGTGTTGTTCAAATCGGACGGAATGCCCACCTATCATTTGGCCAATGTGGTGGATGACATGACCATGGATATTTCACACGTGATACGAGGAGAAGAGTGGTTGCCCAGTGCGCCATTGCATGTCATGTTGTACAAAGCATTTGAATTTGAAGCGCCGTTGTTTGCGCATTTGCCTTTGATTTTAAAACCCGATGGCAATGGTAAATTAAGCAAGCGTGACGGAGATCGTTTGGGATTCCCAGTGTTTCCTTTGGAGTGGACAGATCCTGCAACAGGAGCGGTTTCTAGCGGATACCGTGAGAATGGCTATTTTCCTAAAGCTTTCATCAACATGTTGCTTTTGTTGGGATGGGCACCTGGAAACAACCAAGAGATTTTTACAGAGCAGGAAATGATAGAGGCTTTCAGTATTGAAAGAATTGGTAAGAGTGGATCCAAGTTCGATCCGGATAAAACGCGTTGGTTCAATCAACAATATTTGAGAAGTACTCCGCTTCCAGAATTGGCAGAGATGCTAATGCCTTATTTGAAAGAAAAAGGTTTTAATGTTACACAGGAATACGCGGGCAAAGTGGCTCACCTGATGATGGAGCGTGCTGTATTTGTGAAGGACATGTTGGAAGGGGATTATTTGTTTCAGGCCCCAGCAGCATACGATGATGACGCCGTAGCCAAACGTTGGAAAGTAGGGGAGTCTTCTGTTTTGATGAACGAATGGGGAGCTAGAATGAATGCATTGACGGACTTTACAGTTGAGGAAATAGACGCTGCCTTCAAGCAATTTTTGGCGGACAAATCATTGGGCATGGGTGCCGTAATGCCCCTTTTTCGTTTGCTGTTAACAGGAACTTTGACGGGACCTGCAGCTGCCCAAGTAGCTGCGTTGATTGGCAAGGAAGAGGTGATGCGTCGCATAGAATTGGGAACACAAAAATTGGGCTGATAAGTACCATTTGAAGTCGAAGTTGAATAGGTTAAAATTGCGCCATGGGAGTAATTAATGTCAATGATATAGAAGTATATGCACACCACGGATGTTTGGATGAAGAGGCGGTGATTGGTGGAAGGTATATGATAGATGCGGTGTTCCATGTTGATGTAAAAAGAGCCGCGCATTATGATGATTTGGATTTGACCATCGACTATGTCAAAGTCACAGAGATTGTTCAAAGAGAAATGGCTATTCGTGCCAAGTTGATAGAGACCGTTGGATACAGAATGCTCAACGCCCTTCAGAATGAATTTCCGCAAGCAGATAGCATTCGACTGCGCTTGACCAAAATATCACCTCCCATTCCTGGACAGGTAGGCAGTGTGAGCATAGAGCTCAGAACCCACAACGAGTAATTATCCGCGAATGCGGTGCAGGGCCGTCTCACGTGCCCATGCATCGGTGTCAAAATAGTCTTGTAGTTCAGGTTTTTCAATACTTGTGTGGTGTTCCATTACAGATTCTACGAGTTCTGCAATTTGTAAGAAACCAATTTCATCGTGTAAGAACAATGATACCGCGATTTCATTTGCGGCGTTCATAACACAAGGCATGGTTCCGCCTGTTCGCATGGCCTCATAGGCCAAAGAAAGGCAACGGAAAGTGTCAGTATCCGCTTTCTCAAATGTCAAAGTGCCAAATTGGGCGAAGTCAAATCTAGGGAAGTCTGAAGGCAACCGTTGTGGATAGCCAAGTGCATACTGAATGGGCAGTTTCATGTCAGGCAAACCCATTTGTGCTTTCATTGATCCATCCGTAAATTGAACCAAGCTATGAACGATGCTCTGGGGATGAATAATCGTTTCTATTTGCTCAGGTTGCAAATCAAATAGCCATTTGGCTTCAATTACCTCTAGCCCTTTGTTCATAAGGGTTGCAGAATCAATCGTGATTTTTGCACCCATGGTCCAATTGGGATGTTTGAGGGCCTGGGCTTTTGTAATTTGGGTCAATTCCTCTTTTTTACGTCCTCTGAAAGGTCCACCACTGGCAGTAAGAATAATTTTCTCAATCGGATTGAGCCACTCTCCAGCGAGGCATTGAAATATTGCGCTATGCTCGGAATCTACAGGGTACAAATTCACGCCATTTTCACGGGCCAATTCAGTGACGTATTCCCCGGCAACCACCAGGGTTTCTTTATTGGCAAGTGCGATTTGTTTTTTCGCTAGAATAGCTTTGACGGTGGGTTGTAATCCCGCGAATCCAACCAGTGCGGTCAATACCACGTCTATTCCGTCCATTTCAACCACTTGAGAGAGAGCATCAGCTCCTGAAAATACTTTGATGTCCAAAGGATCCAAGGCCGATTTGACTTTCTGATATTGACCGTTGTCCACGATAACAACGGCGTTGGGTTTGAATTCAATGGATTGAGCAATGAGAAGATCGGCATTGTTTTGGGCCGTTAATACCTCTACCGTAAAATGATCGGGATGGCTGGCAATAACCTCCAGTGCTTGTGTTCCGATGGATCCGGTAGATCCCAAAATGGCAATTCCTCTTTTCATTGCGCTAAAATAAGGAGGGAAATATTTTATTTGGTCGTCAAATTTGTTGAATCATCAAATTGATAATTGTGCGCTATGCGCAGATTTACGTTGTAAGTTTGATTGAAATTGTCTAAGTTCGCTGTAGATTATTGATATGTCTGAATTGCCCAAAGGATGCTCAAATGGTGAGCAGCACCTACAAGTGTTGTTCAAAACGCATGATTTTTTTTCAAGCGATGTGTCTTTCTATTCGTATCGAGGAACCATGTTGGAGCATTTTACGACGGCCATTATGGATCTGGGAGAGCATGTTAAAAAAGGAAATGGTCAAGAGAAATTAACCATTAAAAAAAGGGCTCCATTTATTATGTTGGAGTGTTTTCAGAATATTCTGAGACACGGCGTCCAAGAGGGGAGTGGTGAAGCCCGCGGTTATTTTGGTTTTTATTCCTCTCCGGAATTTTTTACTATCAATACCATCAATGAAATCGATGACAATGCTGTCGAAACATTAAGCAATCTTCTTGATGACATCAATCAAAGTTCTGACGAGGAAAAGAAGAAGCGGTACATCGAAATCATGCAGAATGAGAACTTTGGAGATGAGGGTGGAGCGGGATTAGGTTTAATTGAAATTTCAAGAAAGTCAGGCTCCAAGTTGGAGTATGAAATGGAGAGCAAGCACAATGGCCGATCATCATTTCATCAGCAAGTGACCATTTTATTCAATGAGTCCAAGTACCTACCGCCGCAGATTCAATTTACTAAGATGATGGAGGATTGGATGTCAGAACATCAATTGCATTTGGTATATCGCGGCGATTTGGATGCCAAAAGCATTCAGCCGATTGTCGATATGATGACCAGTGTGGAAGGGAAAGACGAGTGGGAAAATCTGGACAAAATGCTCCGTTCTTTACAGAACATTCAGAATAGTCTATTCAATACCGATGCGCACCGTGGGATCATTTTGCTTGGGAAATCAGAAGGCCGTTTTTATG
>CANHIV010000083.1 GCA_947460525.1 Flavobacteriales bacterium | reverse complement strand
TTGCGAGGCCTTTGGCTTGTTTTACCAAGTCTTCCATTGGCGTTGAGGTGTGCTTGCCTCTCATCAAAGGAATGGCGCAAAATGAGCATGGACGATCACACCCTTCTGCTATTTTAAAATAAGCATAATGACTTGGGGTTGTGAGCAAACGCTCACCCACCAATTCATGCTTGTAATCGGCTTTTAATGTTTTGAGCAAGCGAGGCAATTCCCTCGTTCCAAAAATGCCATCGACCTCTGGAATGTCTTTCTCAAGCACATCCCTGTAACGCTCACCCAAACAACCTGTGACCAAAACCTTGTCCACATTGCCCTTCTCTTTCTCCTTGGCCCATGCCAAAATGGTATTGATGCTCTCTTCCTTTGCGTTGTCAATGAACCCGCAAGTATTGATGATGACAATGGAAGCATCTTGGTCCTCAGATTCATGTTCGACCTGGTAATCATTGGCCTTTAATTGGGCCATCATCACCTCAGAGTCGAAAATATTTTTGGCGCAACCCAGGGTTACGACATTGACCTTGTTCTTTTTTAAAGTTTTCGTTTTCATCCTTCGTTTCCGTCAGTGAATAATGAATCTACAAATTCAAATCGATTAAAGATTTGCAATTGTTCCGGTTTTTCTCCTACGCCAATGTATTTTACTGGGATGCTAAATTGATCGGAGATACCGATAACCACGCCCCCTTTGGCTGTGCCATCAATTTTTGTGATGGCCAACGCATTCACATCGGTTGCTGCAGTAAACTGTTTGGCTTGTTCAAAAGCATTTTGACCGGTAGAACCATCCAGCACCAATAACACCTCATGCGGCGCATTGGGTACAATCTTGTCCATTACCCTTTTGATTTTGGTTAACTCATTCATCAACCCCACCTTGTTGTGCAATCTACCTGCGGTATCAATGATGACAACATCCGCTTGACTCGCCACCGCATGCTGCAACGTATCAAATGCAACTGATGCGGGGTCGGACCCCATGGACTGCGCGATAACGGTGGCCTGTGCGCGATCTCCCCACACTCTAAGTTGATCAATGGCCGCTGCACGGAAGGTATCCGCAGCACCCAATACCACCTTTTTTCCTTGCTTTTGTAATTGGTAGGCCAACTTTCCAATGGTGGTCGTCTTTCCGACACCATTCACGCCCACGACCATTATTACGTATGGCCCCTCTACTTTGGGAATAAAAATATCCTCTGAATCCTCTCCCTCATAAGCCGCCAAGAGCAATGAAATCTCTTCGCGCAGAATTCGGTTCAACTCCGAGGTCCCCATGTACTTGTCCTTTGCAACACGCTCTTGAATTTTACCGATAATCTTGATGGTGGTGCTTACGCCAACATCAGAAGTAATGAGTACCTCCTCCAGATTGTCCAACACTTCATCATCGATAGACGACTTGCCCACTACGATGCGGGCAAGCTTAGAGAAAAGACCAGTTCTGGTTTTTTCTAATCCTTGATTTAGCGTCTCTTTTTTCTCAGAAGAGAAAAGGCGTTTAAAAAAATTCATAGCACTTGTATTAGAACAAAAAAAGGCCTTTTCTTTCGAAAAAGCCTTTCAAATAATATCAATAACTGATTAGGCTTTTGTAAACCAGTCAGCAATTTTGTCATTGTGAACGATCTCTTCTTTGAAAGAGTACGAACCTGATTTTGGCGATTTAACCATTTTAATCACCTTGGTGTGGTTCTTACCACCACCCGTTTGCAATGTTGCAACTACCTTCTTTGCCATGGCTTAAATTATTTAATCTCTTTATGAACGGTCATACGTTTCAAGATGGGATTGAATTTCTTCATCTCCAAACGATCTGGGGTGTTCTTTCTGTTTTTGGTTGTGATGTATCTGCTTGTTCCTGGTTTGCCCGATTCCTTATGTTCGGTACATTCCATAATCACTTGAACTCTGTTGCCTTTCTTTGCCATTGTGTCTTAAAAATGGATTGCAAATATATAATGTTTTTTTGATTAACCAACACTTTTTTTCTAAATCGACAATATTTTAAATTTACGTTCACTTTCTTGTGTTGAAAACGGAAATCTTTCTCCCAATACCGTGATCCTATTCGCCGTTACTTTTGAGGATTAAACGTTGAATACAGTGGCTAAGAGCAAATTTACACCGGAAAATGATCACGAGGAAGAGATTCCATGGGCAAGTGAAAAAAAATCATTCTCGCAGAAGATTTTTGGAAGAAAAAGTCAACTCATTTTGGGAACGGGTTTGCTTTTGGGGACATTTTACCTTTTGCTCGCTTGCACATCCTTTCTTTTTAGTGGGGACAATGATCTTCACCTCATCTTGGGTGGCGATGCTTCCACCCGGATAGCGGATGCGCCTCAGTATGAAAACTGGATGGGCAAAATGGGGGCTTGGGCGGCATATCTGCTCATGTTCAAAGGCTTTGGTGTTGGCGCGTTTTTCATTTGCTACATCTTCATCATGCTCGGCAGTCAATTGGTGGTGCAAGCCACGCCTACCCCATTCTTTAAAAGTTTCCGATGGATGACTTACGGCATGTTGTTTATCCCTTTGCTTTTGGGCTTTGTTTTTCATCACCGTGAAGAAGATCCTTTTCCGCATATCGTTTTGGACATCAATGATCGTTTTGTAGGCGCCTATGGCCTTTGGATTACGCAATGGTTCACCTTTACCATGGGGAAAATTGGGACCGGCGTTGTATTGTTTGGCATCGCGGCTACTTCATTCCTTTTGCACTTTGGTTCTTGGGTAGACCAATCCATTCAGCGCATGAAAGAAAGAAGGCTGCAAGACAAAGAAGCCGCCATTCAGGCCAAAATTGACTTGGCAGAAGAAGAAGCCTTGGCTGAAGAGACCCTGCAAACAGAACCAGAAATTCCGGAAGTATCGCCTGTGCCCGCACCCGAGCTGGTAACAACCATCACCAACTCCTTCATCGCTCCTGAACCCACTGATGAAGAGTTATTGAGCCAAATTGAAATATTAGAACCCTTGGCTGAAAAAGCCCCTGCAGCAATGGAGAATGAGTTATCGGTAACTCCCGTGGCTCCAGCTCCTGAAATGGAAACGGTGGATTTATCAGATTTGGAAAATGATTTGGGGATGGAAGTACAGGGTCCGGCCAATGAGGAATTTCTCAGCTCTGAAGAGGTAGACGAGCGCCTTGCTGATTTTGGGGACTATGACCCCAAATTGGATTTGTCCAGGTACGAAGCGCCTTCCATTGAGCTCTTGAAGAATCACACCACCGGTGGAATTAAGATTACAAAAGAGGAACTAGAAGCCAACAAGAACAAGATCATTGAAACCCTCAATCACTATAAAATTGAGATTGAAAAAATAAAAGCCACCATCGGGCCAACGGTTACGTTGTACGAAATCAATCCTGCACCTGGGGTTCGCATTTCTAAAATTAAAAATCTAGAAGATGATATCGCCTTGAGCCTTGCGGCATTGGGGATTCGAATCATCGCGCCCATTCCCGGCAAGGGCACCATTGGTATTGAAGTACCCAATTCACAACCCGAGATCGTTAGCATGCGCAGTTTGATTTCCTCCGAGAAATTTCAAAATGCAGAGATGGAACTGCCTGTGGTTTTGGGCAAAACCATTTCTAACGAAATTTTCTGTGTCGACCTTGCCAAAATGCCTCACTTGTTGATGGCGGGATCTACAGGACAAGGAAAGTCGGTTGGACTTAATGCCATACTTGTTAGTTTATTGTACAAAAAGCATCCTTCACAAATCAAGTTTGTTTTGGTGGATCCTAAGAAAGTGGAACTCACTCTTTTCAATAAAATAGAACGACACTTCTTGGCCAAACTTCCAGACAGCGATGATCCCATTATCACGGACACCAGTAAGGTCGTAAGAACCTTGAACAGTCTGTGCATTGAGATGGATCAACGCTATGACTTATTGAAAACTGCTGGTTGCCGCAATATCAAAGAATACAATGAGCGCTTCATCAAACGTCGATTGAATCCTGAGAATGGGCATCGTTATCTGCCTTACATCGTATTGGTGGTGGATGAATTTGCGGATTTGATCATGACCGCGGGTCGTGAAGTTGAAACCCCTATAGCTCGACTGGCGCAATTGGGCCGTGCCATTGGTATACATCTGATCATCGCTACACAGCGACCTTCTGTAAATATTATTACAGGAACCATCAAGGCCAATTTCCCGGCGCGTATCGCCTTCCGTGTTACTTCTAAAATCGACTCAAGAACCATTCTGGATGCAGGGGGTGCTGATCAATTGATTGGTCGAGGAGATTTGTTGTATTCTACAGGAAACGACCTTATTCGCGTACAATGCGGTTTTGTCGATACCCCAGAAGTGGAAGAGATCACCGCATTTATCGGCAATCAACAAGGCTACACCAATGCATTCTTATTGCCTGAGGTACCTGATGAGGCAGGAAGCACTGAATTGAGTAATTTAGCCGCCGGAGATCGTGATGAATTGTTTGAAGAAGCGGCCAGAATTGTTGTCCAAACACAACAAGGTTCAGCGTCGATGCTTCAAAGGAAATTAAAACTTGGATTCAACCGTGCAGGAAGAATTGTAGATCAATTGGAAGCCGCTGGCATCATTGGTCCATTTGAGGGAAGCAAGGCAAGAAAAGTTTTATTTCAAGATGAAACAAGTTTGGAACAGTTCTTGAAAAACGGTCTTTAAGAAAACAACACCATGAAAAAAATTGCATTATTCGCCTTGGCCATCGGCTGCTCAGTTTTAAGTTTTGCTCAATCTTCCAAAGAGGTTTTGGACAAGCTTTCTGCCAAAGCAAAAACTTGGTCCACATTGTCTGCTGATTTCAGCTCTTCTTTGGTTGACAAGAAAAACAACAAAAACATCAAGCAAGAAGGCAACATCAAAATCAAAGGAAAGAAGTATACCATCTCTTTGAGCGACTATCAAATTTTCACAGACGGTACAACCATTTGGACGTACGATAAAAAATCCAACACTTGTACCATCGACAACTTGAAAGACGTCAAAGACGGCGCATTTGATCCATCTGAAATTTTCACGATTTGGGAAAAGGATTTTAAAAACGAAATGAAGAATGCCAATGCAACTGTTGATGGCATTGGATGTTATGAAATTGCTTTGTACCCCAACAACCCCAAAGGAAAGTCTTATCATACCATTATGATGTATGTAGACAAATCAAAAAATGAGCTCATCAAAGCCGTGGTGAAAACACGTGACGGTGGAGAAATCAGCTACCGCATTAAAAATTTAAAGCCCAATCCTCCCATTCAAGATAGCGACTTTGGTTTTCAAAAAAGCAAGTACCCCAAAGTGGAGATGGTCGACAATCGCTTGTAATTTTATGTGCATGCGCAGCATTCTAATTTTTATTTCGGTTCTAATATTGGCGGGTTGTGATCAAACACAACCCGTTTCTTTTTCTCCCAAAGGCAAACTATTCATCATTGGCGGCGGAGACAGAACACCTCTATTGATGAATGAACTTAAAAGAGTAGCCCAACTAACTGCAGGAAGCACAATCGCTGTGCTACCCATGGCTGGAGAGGAACCCGACTCTAGTTTCTTCTACTTTCAAAAAGATATTCCTGTTTCATGGAAAGTAAAATGTCTGAACCTCAACTTTTCTGACACCTTGGCCGACATTGCCCTATTAAAAGCGCAACTCCAAAAGGCACAGACTGTATTTATATGTGGCGGAGATCAAAAACGATTCATGGATGTGGTAGAGCAATATGGCTTGTCCTCAATAATCAAAGACATTTACTTCAAAGGAGCAACCATCGCAGGGACAAGCGC
>CANHIV010000082.1 GCA_947460525.1 Flavobacteriales bacterium | reverse complement strand
TTCTCGTAACATACCCCTCTGCTGTAATAAGCCTGGAAATAAGAAGGGAACAATTTAATGGCCTGTGAGAAATTGTCAACCCCTTTGGTATACTCCTTCAGATACGTGCAATAAACATAGCCTTTGTTGTAAAAAGCTGTGCTGAAATTCCCATCAATTTTTGCAATGGTATCGTAGCAATTCAAAGCTTGTTGAAAGAACTCATTCTTGCGGTAACCGTTCTCTTGCAAGAACATGGCTCTGTTGTACCAAACTTCAATACTTCTTGGACGGAGCTGTATAGCAGTCTTGTAGTACTCATCGGCCAGATCATTCCTTTGTTCCGCCATCAGCAAGGCCAATTCGATATAGGCATCGTAAAAATTGGGATCTACCTCCACAGCCGTTTGATAAGATGAAATGGCATTGACGGTATCCTTTTTGGCCTTGAACAAACGCGCCTTAAAGTAATACGCTTGTGAATTGGTGACCTCTGTTTTTAAAACGTTGTCCAAATGTCCCATCGCGACATCATAATTATTGAGCAATATCTCAATACTGGCTGTCTTGATTAGCCCATCAACAAACTGGGGTTCCTTCTCAATACTTTTTTTGTAACATTCAAAGGCATGCTTCACATCTTGTTGCTTCCAATACAACTCTCCTTTCTCATAATGAACCAAAGCTTTGCTACTGTCCAATTCCATTGCACGCTGAATGTCCTTGTAGGCATCTGCAAATTGACTAATCTCACCCAAATAGCGAGCTCTATCCACGTAATTCAAATAATTATCAGGATCACCTAAAATGCGTTGATTAAAAACCTCCAACAAACTGTCCGGACCGTTCTTGCTCTGAACCGATGCAGGTGCCGATGATGATCCGCATCCCAACAAAACAAAACTCAACAGAGCCAACGAAACTATTGCTGCAATAAAAAAGGAAATACTACTTCTCATAAAATTTTGAATGGCACTAAAATACATCACCTTTAAGACTTAACTACGTACTTTTGTTGCCATGTCCAAGAAGATTCGAATTATTTTCATTCTTATCGTAACGATTCTGATCTGGGTTTCGTCCAATTTAAATTTTGGAAAAAAAAACTGGCAGTACATCATTGAAGCCGATGCCAAAGGATATTACGCCTATTTACCTGCCGTCTTCATTTACCACGATTTAAATTTTGGATTCTTTGACAACATTGAGAAACAGAAGTATTACAACGTCAATACTTTCTATGATTACCGCATCGGTTGGAAAAACCAAATCATCGATAAATACTACATTGGTGTCGCTGTTGCCCAAGCCCCATTCTTTTTTCTTGCCCATGGCATCACGCTTCTTACAGGAAAGGAACCGGATGGTTACTCGTATTGGTATCCTGTATTGATCAATATCGCTGCGATCTTCTATGGTGTCCTAGGGCTTTACGCACTTTTCAGATGGTTGCGATTGAAAGCCATTTCAGAAAACAATGCCGCTTGGGCCGTGGTAATATGCGCATTGGGAACGCACCTATTTTACTACATCATCGGTGAAGGCGGCATGTCGCATGTGTATTCATTTTGTCTGATCAATTTGTGGCTTTGGGTCACCACCCATTTTGTACAAACCACAAAAAAACAAGCGCTACTTCTTTCGTGTTTTCTATTGGCCATGATCATCATCACGCGACCGGTTAATGCATTGATCGTTGCTGCATTTCCTTTTCTGTTTCAACATCCCAAAGACGCTTTGCGCTTCATTTCGGCCAACTTCAGAAATATGCTACCTGCGCTTATCATAGGCATGGTCATCTTTGCCTGCACAATAGGGATTCAAGTGCTCTACTATTATTTTGCTACTGGTGATTTCTGGGTGTACTCCTACGGCGAAGAAGGATTCAATTTTGCCTCTCCTCATTTTTGGGATATCCTTTTCAGTTACAAAAAAGGACTTTTTCTTTATACCCCCATTTGCTTATTAGGAGCTGCTCTTGCTTTTTTTGCAACCGGCGCATTCAAGAAGCAACTCATTTATTGGTTGGTATTCTTCACCTTGGTTACTTACATTTTATCGTCTTGGTGGATGTGGTATTACGGGGGAAGTTTCTCCTCAAGAGTATACGTTGAGTATTTGTTCCTTTTCATATGGCCGATTGCGGCATTCCTTGATTCCGCTCATGGTAAAAAAATAACCAATGGAATCAAGGCTTTGTGCATCTTGCTCATTCTTGTTTGTCAAATTCAGACCTACCAATACCGCTATTTTCAAATTCATTGGGTAGACATGACAAAAGAAAAGTACTGGGAGGTATTTCTTCGCATTGATAAAATTCAACGATAACAAAAAAGGGATGCCATGCATCCCTTTTCAATTTGTATTCTGCGACAATGCAATTATGCATTGCCGGCCTTGGCTTGCGCAATAGCAGCGCGTACCTTGGTCTCGATTTCTTCTTTCAATTCTGGGTTGTCATCCAACAATTGCTTAACGGCATCTCTACCTTGTCCCAACTTGGTATCACCATAGCTGAACCAACTACCACTCTTCTTAATGACATTGTGATCAACACCCATATCAATGATCTCACCCAACAAGGAGATACCATGTCCATAGATGATATCAAACTCCGCCTGACGGAAAGGAGGCGCAACTTTGTTCTTCACCACTTTTACTTTGGTGCGGTTTCCAATCGCGTTCTCACCATCTTTGATTTGAGAAGAACGACGGATGTCCAAACGAACAGATGCATAGAACTTCAATGCATTACCACCTGTTGTCGTTTCAGGATTACCGAACATCACACCAATCTTTTCACGAAGCTGGTTGATGAAAATGCAACAGCACTTGGTTTTGCTAATTGAAGCTGTTAATTTTCTCAATGCTTTTGACATCAAACGCGCTTGAACACCTACATTGGAATCCCCCATTTCTCCTTCGATTTCTGAACGAGGCGTTAATGCCGCAACAGAGTCGATGACGATCAAATCAATGGCACCAGAGCGAATCAAATTATCGGCGATTTCCAATGCTTGCTCACCGTTGTCTGGTTGAGATATCAATAGATTTTCTGTATCTACGCCAAGTGCTTCGGCATAAAACTTATCAAATGCATGTTCCGCATCGATGATTGCGCAAATACCACCTTGCTTCTGCGCTTCGGCAATCGCATGAATAGCCAAGGTTGTTTTACCTGATGATTCGGGACCGTAGATCTCTACAATTCGGCCTTTGGGGTATCCACCAATTCCAAGGGCACTATCCAATCCAACTGAACCAGAGGGAATCACTTCCATCTGCTCAATGGCATCATCGCCCAATTTCATGACAGCACCCTTGCCATAAGTTTTTTCCAACTTATCCATGGCCATTTGGAGTGCCTTTAATTTTTCTTTGTTTACTTCTGACATTGCGTTAGTTTTTTAGTTTGACAAATATGTATGTAGCGGTTCGTAATGAATTTACAACTCAATTGTTTTTTTTGCTCGGATACAAATCTTGAATCACAAAATACACTGCGATATATACCGCGGTAAAAATAGAAGCGTACAAAAAGGCTCGGTTGGGCTGAACCCCCATGCCTTTGGCGTGTTCAACAAATCTTTCATGCAATCGATGACCGATGAGCCAACTCAACACAAAAAAAACAGGAGCCAATGACAAGTACCACAAACGTGCTTTTTTAGACATACGCAATAATTTTCGCTAAATTGCGTAAAGAATCGAGAAACACGTACCAATTACTTATCAACTTTATGCGTCATTTATTCGCAATTTTAGCCATAAGCCTTGTCTGTGGCGCTACCTGGGCTCAACAACCCACCAATAACATCCCCACTAAACAGGAGAAAAAGCCGGTTTCCTATTTGATCAAAATGGATGTGATGTCACCGATTTTCAGAACAGCCAACCTGACTTTTGAAAAACCGCTTTCCGCTACTTCCTCCTTGAATTTAGGAGTCCTATACCAAGACCAGTCATCCGCTGTGGCCAATGCAGCCTACCTCAGTCGATTTGCTGCCACTGCTGAATACAAGTATTACATGTCGAGAACAGAAGCCCCGAGAGGATTTTATGTGGGTTCATTTGTCCGCTACCAGTGGATGAAATCAGAAGATTGGCTTTGGAATGGTATCTATGATCAATGGGGAAATTACATTTCGACGTATGCCTATCAAGCGCGCGAACTCAGCACGATTGGCGTGGGCATGAGCGTGGGCTACCAACACATCTTTAAAGATAAAATTGCTGTAGATGTTTATCTCGGACCTGTATACAATTCAGGAGATAAAAGAATTGATCCGTCATCACCTTATAATGAAAGACCGAATGAAATTTTCAAACCCTATGTTGGCTATTTCTTGCGTTCAGGTTTCTCTGTAGGACTTGTTTTTTAATACAAATTTCGTTAGAATCAACCCTCGGCATAGGCTAACCGAAAAACCTTTCCGAGGGTTGCTTTCTAACGCAAACTTATACTTCTAGTTGGGCATTCTAAAACGACTCTTGGGAATGATGAACTCTCCACTGCTGGGCTCTTGAATCATCTGATAAAACTCCTTGCACAAATAATTTAAAGAACGGTTGCAACGCTTGTTCTCCAAATAACTCTCCCATACCTCCATGGCCAATCGCTTGGTCACATCCCACGCATAATGATTGTAACCATCTGGACGAGAAAAGGAATCTATGTACCTTCTTACTTCTGCTAAGTTTTTCATATCGCAACAATGTTTAATTGAACGATACAAACTAACTTTACTGAATTGTAAAGGATTTACAACAAGAAAAAAAATTACTTTTCTTTGAAGACAGACGAAAAAAATAAAAATTGGTTCAAGAATATGGGCTGGGCCACAGTGATTTTCTTCATTGTGAAAGGCACCATTTCTACCCTGCTATTCATTTGGGCGGGGAGTCAATTCAGCTCTTGCTAAATCACTCCAACATCAACGCCTGCATAGCGCGCAACTCACTCACCTTCTTGTCATCGCTGTTGGCAATGGCCTCATTGATCAAAGTATTGATCATGCGCCCTACCCATTCCAAACGACCTGCATTATTGAAGAAACGATCATCGTAAGGATACTGCATAGCCACCAACATGCCTTCTATTTCTTCTCTCGAAACAATCTGCCCACCTTGATGTGGGTGAACATAAAACAAATTATCCACGCCTCCCTTGTAATCCAATTCTTGATAAGCCAATATGCAATCTCCAGGAACGGATATCGCCGGCAATTGAACTTCTAAAGACTCTGCAATCCAAGAATACAAGGCACCCAAAATCAACGGCTCGCCTCGCTTGGTGTGCAACAAATCGCCCAAAGTATTGTGCCCTTGGCTAACATGACTCACTCCCTCAAACTGATGAACTCGAAATAAGATGGTATTGAAAACATTGATAACCTCCACGGCAGTCAAAAAATCATTCATCTCCAACCAAATGTCTTGGCGGATCTTCATCACTTGCTGCTTCAACTCTCGCTCAGCCATCGTTGGATGGGCAAAACGATTCAAGATCAACATGGCCTCTAACAAATCTTGATCATGACTTTCCTTCCATTCACGAAGACGCTTGTAAATGGCGCGGTATTGCAATTCTTGTATGAGGCTCTGCACACGCTGATGAAACAATGGGCCATATTGGTTCAATTCCCAATATTGCTCCAATTGGGGAATCAACCCATCTCCCATTCGCGACAACTCCTGCTTAACATGTGCAAAGATCTCCTCATCCGGATCTTCCATCAATTGGATCAATGCACTTACTTCACCCTGCATACTCGTAATTTTGTATTTCAAAACTACAGGTTAAGGGGAAGGTCTTTTTTGGTATTTCTTTTTATTATTCACACGGAAT
>CANHIV010000081.1 GCA_947460525.1 Flavobacteriales bacterium | reverse complement strand
TCCATTTCACAATTTCCTCCATCAATTTCAATGGCAATGGTTGGTTGTGTGGCAATTGAATGGCTCCTTTGGAGGTTTTGTAATCTTTGAGCTGGGAGGCGAAGTGAACTATGGGTGCTGGTGTAGGATAGAATCCGATGTGATTCTTGTAGCCAGCGAAGTAAACAATATTTTCCGTGCTTCTGAATGCTGGCATTCCATAAGCCATGTGCTCTTCAGCGCCTTTACATATCTTTTTTAGCAAAGTGTAGGTGACGGTCAAGCGTTCTTGAACATCACTTGGGAACTGCTCAAAATATTTGTCAAATGCAGGACTCATTATCCTTTGGTATTAATGGTGGAAGAAGTGGACAAATGTTTTCGAATTGAGGTTCCTAGTCGATGTCCCATCCATGCCATTGGGATATACGCACCAATGAGGTCTAAAGCATCAAACCACCAAGGCGAAGGAAGCATGATCACCATTATCATTCCACCGATTAAGAATGCAAATCCGGGAATCATCGACAGTTTAAATGCCTGACTGCGCGCGGCCAATGAAATGAATGTCGCAGCGAGCAATGTGCCCAAGGCATGCGCTATGTAAGGAAACAAAAAGTGCTGGGGTTGCATCAGGGGCATGGCGGCTTTTAATCCTTCTTCAGTGGTGAGGTCAAATCCTTCCGGTGGTGCGATGACTTTGGGTCCTGTTTCGACCAGAAACATGTTGAGCTTGCCGCCTATATAAAGACCGACAAATACGATGAACAGGTTGAGTAGGATGTTTTTAGTTTTCATATTTCACGCCGTTGATGTACACCTCCTTGATTCGTGTTTCGCCGAAGTAATAGAACAACTCGGAAAGATATTCCAAAGGTTCCGTTAGAATGAAATTGGCTTTTTTGCCAATGGTAATGCTGCCAACCTCTGAATCAAGTTGCATCGCCGCGGCTCCATTTTGAGTGGATGCATGCACCACCTCTTCGGGTGTCATTTTCATTTGTATACAGGCCAAGCTGTTGACCAAGTTCATGTTGCCATTGGGCGCAGATCCGGGATTGAAATCGGTGGCCAAAGCCACGGGGATATTGCGGTCCATCAATTCACGTGCTGGGGTATAGGGAATTTTAGTGAAAAGCGAACACGCAGGCAATCCGGTGACGATGATCGGATTCTTTTCTAAGTCGCTTAAATCTTGCGCCGTCAAAACCTCTGCGTGGTCGATGCTGAGCGCGTTGCCTTGTATGGCGGCTTGAACTCCGCCGATGCTGTAAAATTGGTTAACGTGTATTTTGGCTGGTTTTTGGTGTTGCTTTGAGATTTTTAAAATTTGTTCCAAATGACAAACCTGAAAATAATCTCTTTCGCAGAAGATATCAATAAAGTCAAAACCAATTTCCAAGGCTTTTGGCAGCAATTCGTTTTCTAGATGATCCATGTAGTCATCCATCCGTCCTTTGAATGCCGCAGGTAGCGCATGTCCCATGAGCAATGTGGCCCGGATGGGAATGGGGCATGTGGCTTTCAATTGCTGAATGGCACGCAACATTTTCAGTTCGTTCGCCACATCCAATCCATAACCCGTTTTGATTTCCAAGGCACCCGTTCCGTTGAGGATCATGCGGTGGATGCGGCCTTGGGCATCGCGAAGCAAATCCTCTTCACGCATATCAGCCATAGCTGCTGCGGAGTTGAGAATACCTCCTCCGCGGGCAGCGATTTCCTCATAGGACAAACCGCGAATTTTATCTTCAAACTCCAAAGCTCTGGATTTGGCAAAAACGGTGTGGGTGTGTGAGTCGCACCAAGTAGGGAGCACATAGCCCCCTTCGGCATCCACGATGGTGAGCTGGCTCCAATCGCTGATGCCTGGCCAATCTTTCATTTCACCGTAATCCACAATGACGCCATCTTCCACTGCGAGCCATGCGTCGTTGATGGAGGGAAGTTGTGACATTTTTTGACCGGCAATCGTTCCTGGATTGCTGTCGTAGGTAGCGATGAGCGCTTTGATGTTTTTGATGAGTAGACGCATGGTGCTGCAAGATGCACCAAAAATATGGGTGTTGCAAAGCTCTTTATTTGTTTTGTACCTTGGTGCCATGCATTATTTCTTTGCGCAATCATTGTCGTCCAATGGCCATTTTCAGCTGTCTGAAGAGGAATGGAAACACATCAAGGCCCTGCGCATCAGGGATGGTGAGCGTTTGGTGTTGGTAGATGGACAGGGAGGAAAGATGACCGCCGTTTTTCATTTGGAAAACAAGACGCCATCGATCTCGATGGAATCCTGGCACCAGGAATCGGCCAACAACATCGGCGTGCATTTGTATATCCCCATGACCCAACACGCGGATCGCATTGAATGGATGTTGGAAAAGTGCACCGAAATGGGCCTAGGTACTTTGACGATGATCACAACAGAATATGCAGAGCCAGGCAAGTACAGTTTGGAACGATTACAGCGCGTAGGCTTGGCAGCGATGAAGCAGAGCCAACGCAGCTTTTTGCCCAAAATTCAAGTCGTGGATTCGTGGGAAGCATTGTTGCAGACATTGCCCAATGAAAACGTGTTTATCGCGCATTGCTATGCACAGGCCAAACAGCCGTGGCGTGAAGTAATGACGGAAGAAGCGCATGTGCTGATTGGACCTGAAGGTGATTTTTCAGAGAGAGAGGTTAAAGATATTTTGGACAAAGGAGCTACTGCCATTTCATTGGGGGATGCGCGATTGCGCGCAGAGACCGCAGGCATGTTGGTGGTGGCGCAATATTATTCGAGATGAAAAGAGTATTGATTTTAACGACAATTTTTTTGCTTGTGCTTTTGGTTGCAGCGGGATTAACCAAGCCCACCAGGCAAGATTTTTTGACCCAGGCGCAATCTCAGGTCATGGCTGCGGCGGGAGAAATCAGCAGCGATCCCGTTATGGTGGATGTTGTGAAAATGCAGGAAGACTATTTGATGTTGGCGTTAGAAAAAACCATTCACTCCAAAGATTTCTATTTTTTTAATGTGCAATCTTTTCAATTGGGCGATGGGGAGTACCGATACATCGGAGTGTTTGGTCATTATTTCCCTTTGCAAAATCAAAATCCATTGAATCAATTTTATCAATCCAATGAAAACAATTAGCAGTTTTATTTCCATGTTCATCCTGTCCTTTTTGATGCAGGGACAATGCACATTGAACATCATTCCTCAACCCGCTCAATGCAATTTACCGGTGAAGGATGTCTTCCTTTGGGGATTGGACAATGTGCACATCGAGGCAGAGTCGGCCTACTTGATGCAGGCACATCTGTTATCCGATCAGATAGCGTTGCATCGTTTTTATATTCCCAAAGTAGAGGAGTGGAAGGGCAAAACGGGCCACCAGAAAATCATTCTGAAACACCTCAATAGCAAGCGCCTTCATGTTAAAGGCAGTTATAGCATTCGCATTGAGAAACACAACATTTGGATAGAAGCGCAGGATTTGGAAGGGATGGTGCACGGCGTTTTTTCATTGGTGCAAATGGTACCAGTAGCCAAAAGCGCAAAAGAGATTCAATCATTTGAAATGGAGGCTTGGGAGATTAGGGATGAGCCCAAGTTTCAGCACAGGGGATTGTTGTTGGATTGCGGAAGACATTTCATGAGCATTGCCAAAATCAAAGAGACCTTGGACGTAATGGCCATGTACAAACTCAATGTTTTGCACTGGCATTTGACAGAGGATCAGGGATGGCGAATTGAAATTAAAAAGTACCCCAAGCTCACCGAGGTGGGTGCTTACCGCATGGTGAACGGCGTGAAGTACGGCGGTTATTATACGCAAGAAGGAATCAAAGACATCGTAGGTTATGCTGCGCGATTGGGCATTTCTGTAATTCCAGAAATAGAATTGCCCGGCCACAGTGTCGCGGCCATTGCCGCATACCCGTATTTGAGTTGCACAGGAAAGACCATTCCCGTAGAGAATGAATGGGGTGTATTCAAAGACATCTATTGCGCCGGCAATGACCAAACCTTGCAGTTCATCAAGGATGTCATGGATGAGGTGATGACCCTTTTCCCTTCGCCATACATTCACATTGGCGGAGACGAAGCACCCAAGGTGCGCTGGGAACATTGTGATAAATGTCAAAAAAGAATCAAAGACCATCACTTGAAAAACGAAGCTGAATTGCAGACTTGGATGATTGAGGAGGTGGCCAAATATTTGAAAGCAAGAGGCAGAGACATCATTGGATGGGATGAGATTTTAGAAGGCGGAATTTCCGGAGATGCCTTGATACAATCTTGGCGCGGTATGCAGGGAGGCAAGGACGCTGCGATGCAAAAGCATGGCGTCATCATGTCACCTACCAGCCATTGCTATTTGGATTATGGATTGGATGCGATAGATACCCGAAGGGTGTATGAGTTTGATCCTATCCCTTCCGATTTGGCACCAGAGTTTCAAGGATTTATTTTGGGTGCCGAGGGCAACATGTGGACGGAGCGAGCACCAGAGGATGTGGTAACGTCTAAGATTTTTCCTCGATTGATTGCCTTGTCGGAGGTGTTGTGGAGTTATCCTCAGCAGCGCGACTACAAGGCCTTTGAGGCCAGATTGAAACGTCAATTTCCATTGTTGGATCGTCGCAATATTCATTATGGATTTATTTCTACGCCGGTTCAATATCACACCGCCATTGTGGATCACCAATTGAGTGTAGAAGTGGTTCCGCAAAATGAGCAAATCAAACTGACTTATTATTTGGCGCCCTGGGGCCAAGATTTTTTGGAACAGAGAAAAAACATACAACCCGTCACGGGCCCCATTTCTATTGCTTCTCCATCACTGTTGGTGGTACAAATACAACAAGAGGGTGCCAAAGAAATCAAGGAAGAACGCAAGATTTACGCGGGACACTTGGCATTGGGCCGTCCATTAAAATTGAATTATAAACCCAGCAATGCTTATTTGGGTGGCGGAGACAATGGCCTGGTCAATGGTACGCTGGGCAGTGATAATTTTAGAGACGGACATTGGCAAGCGGTGCAAGGAACGGACATGGTGATGGAGGTGGATTTGGAGTCTATTCAAAGTTTTTCGCAGATCTCTACGCGGTGGTTTCACTTTGCCAATGCTTGGATTTTTAGACCTGAGCAAGTGGAGTATTTTGTTTCGGTTGATGGCAACAATTGGGAGCGCGTCTACAATGAGAATTTGGCCAAGACCAATCCAGCCAATGCATCAGGTGAGTTTGTGGTTGCTTCAGCTGCATTGGCGGAGAAAACAACTTCTTATGGATTTTATACGGGACGATACATCAAGGTCATCGCCCATTCCATTGGCAAATGTCCGGAGTGGCACGATGCCCCTGGAGAGCCCAGCTGGTTGTTTTGTGATGAAATCATAGTGCGATGAAATCCATCGGTTGGGTTGTTCACGGTAGGTTAGAAAAAGACCGCCGTTGGAAGGGGATTCAATCGAAGTTAGAGCGCTCCACGCACCATGCGCACGTTGTAGTATTTACCCAATATTCAGGTCATGCCGCTGCATTGGCAAAACAACTTTGCCTGTCGGGATGTGCGGCCGTTGTTGCTGTCGGCGGCGATGGGACACTCAATGAGTGTGTCAATGGCGTATTGCCGAATTACACGAATGTTACCATTGGTATTTTGGCGATGGGCACGGGCAATGATTTTGTCAAGACTTTGCATTTGAGTGGAAATGTTGATGAAATTTTGGAAGCCATTGAGAAGGATAGCTATCAAAAAGTGGATGTTGCTTTGGCGAGCTATACCAATAAGGTCGGCGAAAATGAAACCAGGTATTGTGTGAATGTCATGGACATTGGCATTGGCGGCGAAGTGGTGCAGCGCATCGCCCATTCCAGC
>CANHIV010000080.1 GCA_947460525.1 Flavobacteriales bacterium | reverse complement strand
CGTATTGCGCAGGTAAAAATTCAGGATGGTGCAAGAAATTGAGATCGTGAATTACCGTGAGCTGTGGACAGGGACAATGAAGAGAGCCGTGGCCGTCTGGTGAAACAAATACATCGGCTTGGATTCTTTTGAGCAAGAAGGGAACGGAACAATTGAACCACCAGTCAAATAAAAAAGGTCGGCGGGCAGGTGGAAAAAGGGTGTGGTGAACCACGTTTTTTCCTTCTGGGATCAGTTCGCGTTGGAAGTGATCAAACAACAAATGGAATTCATGTTCCGGGTGTTGTTCAATGATTCTCTTTACTGTTTCTAGGGTAAAACGACCAATCCCCTCCAGTTGTTGAGGTTTGAGAAGACGGGTATTGATTGCTATACGCATAAATGAAAAAGCCACGCTAGTGCGTGGCAATTTACTCTATTTTCAATCAAATTATAGACGCTCGATACCTTTGTGACGACGCTCGTCAGAAACGGTTAATTTCTTACGTCCCTTGCGGCGACGCGCGTTCAATACGCCGCGACCTGCAGCATCAGCCATTCTTTTGCGGAATCCGTGTTTGTTACGGCGCTTTGTATTCGAGGGTTGGTAAGTACGTTTCATAATCGTCAAAGTTTTTAAACGGGTGGCAAATATACAATGTTTTCAACAATTTACACTATGGATTTGATTTCTTTTTTTTCAAATCTGATTTTTTTATTGGCTTTTCAAATTTTATCGGAAGCTTTTTACTGATTTTCAATGCCTTACCTTCCACATAGCCTTCTCCCCCAATTAGTATTTCATCGGAAAAAAGTATAGAAAAGGCACTAGAAAGTACTGCATTGAGGTTGGCTTCCGTTCCTTGAATTTTTAATAAGTATTCATTTTTGGAGTGTTTGGGGACGTGAACGGGTTCAGCCAAACGTACACGGGTGATTTTTCGACCTTGTAAGTTGAGGTCGATATCTGCATCAATGATATCCACGGAAAACCAATTGGGGTTGTCGATGGTGACTTTGATGCTTCCTTTGACTCCGGTTTCTGCCAATTCCTCAAACTCCAATTGGCGGACATTCTCCACCTGGACATCTTTGTAAATGCCACAAGAAGTTAAGCCCACAATGAGCAGGAGGTAAAGGAATCGACGCATGAAATTACTTGGCGAAGTTGTCGAAGAAGTAAGGGATGGTTTCAATTCCTTTGTAGTAATTGAACAATCCGTAATGTTCATTGGGTGAGTGCAACGCATCGCTGTCCAAACCAAATCCCATCAATACGCTCTTCAATCCCAAGTCGGATTCAAACATCGCAACGATCGGAATAGATCCACCACCGCGGGTTGGAATGGGTTTCTTGCCATATGTTTTTTCCATCGCATCGCTGGCCGCCTTGTATGCCTTGCTATCCGTTGGTGTAACGACAGGATTTCCACCGTGGTGAGGGCGAACCTCAACACGAACACCTTTTGGCGCAATCTTCATGAAGTGATTGGTGAACTTTTCAGTGATTTCCTCTTGTGTTTGGTGCGGAACCAAACGCATGGAGATTTTGGCATATGCTTTTGAAGGCAAAACAGTCTTCGATCCTTCGCCAATATAGCCACCCCAGATACCGTTGCAATCCAAGGTTGGACGCACTCCTGTTCTTTCGATGGTGGTGTAACCCGCTTCTCCATATACAGCTTCGATATTCAAATCTTTGCAATAATCGGTTTCGCTGAAAGGCGCCAAATTCAAGGCAGTTCTTTCTTCAGCGGTCAATTCTAAAACGTTGTCATAAAAACCACCGACAGTGATGTGGTTGTTTTCATCGTGCAAAGAAGCAATCATCTTGGCCAATACGTTGATGGGGTTGGCTACAGCGCCGCCGTACACACCACTATGCAAATCGCGGTTGGGTCCTGTTACTTCTACTTCTAGGTAGCTCAAGCCACGCAATCCACAGTCGATACTTGGACAATCGTTGGCAATGACGCTGGTATCGGAAATCAAAACGATATCGGCTTGTAATTTTTCTTTGTTGGCACGGCAGAAGGGGCCCAAGTTGGAACTTCCACACTCTTCTTCTCCTTCAATCATAAATTTCACGTTGCAGGGCAATGTGTTGGTTTTGTTCATTGCCTCAAAAGCCTTGACATGCATGAACATCTGGCCTTTGTCATCGCAAGAGCCACGTGCGAAAATCGCACCCTCTGGATGCACCTCGGTAACTTTGATGGTGGGCTCAAATGGAGGTGTGTCCCACAAGTCGATGGGATCTGCAGGCTGGACATCATAGTGACCATAAACCAATACCGTTGGAAGAGCAGGGTTGATCATTTTTTCGCCATAGACGATTGGATGTCCTTCTGTAGCGCAAACTTCCACGTTGTCCGCACCGGCTTCACGTAGGTTTTTGGCTACCAATTCTGCGCATTTGGCGACATCTGCATTGTAGGCAGAATCCGCGCTAACACTGGGAATTCTAATCAATTCAAACAATTCGTTTAAGAAACGTTCTTTGTTTTCAAGAATGTATTTTTGAGCTGCTTCCATGAGGTTAAAATTTATGGCCGCAAGATAAAGCTTAGTTCGCACATCACCACGTTATATTTGCCAACGTATGTCACAAGTTTCTTTTGAAAATACCGCCATTGCCTTTAAGGGTAAAGACAATGCCGCATTGCGCAGATCATATTGGTTATTCCGATTGATTGGAAATCCAAGTTTGGTGAAGTTGGGAGGCCACATGACGAACTTTGCATTAAAAATCAACTTCCCATTGGGATGGGCAATCAAGAACAACATTTTTTCGCAGTTCTGTGGTGGAGAAACCATCGAAGAGTGCAAAGCATCAGCAGATCGCTTGGCGCAGTATCGTATAGGCACCATCTTGGATTATTCAGTAGAGGGAAAGGAAAAAGAGTCCGACTTTGATGAGACGGCGGATGAGATTATCCGCACCATCGTGGCTGCCAAAGGCAATCCTGATATACCGTTTTGTGTTTTCAAGGTAACAGGAGTTGCTCGATTTGAGTTGTTGGAAAAGCAGAATGAGGTTGTTCGTGGACATGCCCAATCCTTGACAGGAGCTGATTTGGGCGAATGGGAAAGGGTTCAGTCTCGTGTGTTGCGCATTTGTCAAGCCGCGTATGACGCCCAGCAGAGTGTTTTTATTGATGCAGAAGATTCTTGGATACAAGACGCCATTGATGCTTTGTGTCACGATATGATGGAGAAGTTCAATCATCAAGCGCCTATTGTTTACAATACGGTTCAATTGTACCGACATGATCGTTTGGCTTTTTTGAAGCGTGCACATGCTTGGGCCAGAGAGAAGGGCTTGCATTATGCGGTGAAGTTGGTTCGTGGTGCCTACATGGAAAAGGAAGGGAAGCGAGCTGCTGAGATGGGTTACCAGAATCCTATTCAACCCAGTAAGGAAGCCACGGACAGAGATTTCAATGCGGGCGTTAAATATTGTTTGGACAATTTGCAGGACATGGCCTTGTGTTGCGGGTCGCACAATGAGGAGTCGTCTATGCTTTTGGCGCAATGGATGGAAGAGCGTGGCATTGTCAAAAATGACCACCGCGTGGCTTTTGCCCAGTTGTTTGGGATGAGTGATCACATCAGCTACAATTTGGCAGATGCGGGATACAATGTCGTGAAATACTTGCCTTATGGCCCAATCAAAGAGGTGATGCCCTACCTATTGCGTCGCGCACAGGAGAATACTTCGGTGAAAGGGCAGACGAGTAGAGAGTTGGGATTGATATTGAAGGAGAGGAAGAGGAGAGATGAGGGGATGAGGAGATGAAGGGTTTAAATATTTACCAGTTCATAATTTGTATTTCTCCCGCTTTCATTGGTGGGTTGTAAGATTCCCTTTTGCACCAAATCTTTGATATCTCTTAATGCTGTATCGGAGGAGGTTTTATTGATTTTCGCCCATTTGGAAGTTTGCAGTTTACCTTCGAAATTTTCAAATAGCAGGTTCAATATTTTCCTTTGTCTTTCGTTGATTGGTGTTTTTTCATGCCGTTTCCAAAAATCAGCTTTTTTCAATATTTGTTGTGTAGTGTTTTCAGTTGCGAGCATTGCGTTTTTTAAGCAATGAAGAAACCAATGCAGCCAATCTGTTATATCTCCAGAGCTGTGTTGAACCTTTTGTAGGATGGCATAATACTTTTTACGTTCTTCCAATATCTGACTGGACATACTGTAAAAGCGTTGTCCGCTGCCTTCAGCGCGCGCCAAAAGCATATCTGTTATTGCCCGAGCAATACGACCGTTTCCGTCGTCAAAAGGGTGAATGATGATGAACCAGAAATGAGCAATGGCCGCTTTTATCACGGGATCCAATTTGCTTTCGCTGTTCAACCAGTTCAAGAACTTTTTCATTTCACTTTTGATATGTTTTGGCGCAATAGCTTGGTAGTGCACTTTCTCTTTTCCCATTGGCCCCGATACCACTTGCATTTCACCAGATCGATAGCAGCCTACTTCAATGGAATAAGGCCCACTGAATCCTGTGGGGAATAACGCGGCATGCCAACCCAGAAGGCGTTTTTCAGTTAATGGCCAATCAAACCTTTGCGTAGCATCTAACATCATTTCCACTACACCTTCGATATGGCGGCTACTTTTTACAATCCCACCGGTATTGATACCAAGGCGGCGAGCGATGGAAGAGCGAACTTGGTCAAAGTTCAGTAGTTCGCCTTCAATCTCAGAAGATTTAACAACGTCAAGTGTAAGCGCTTTTAGGCTAGCCTCTTCCATTGCGGAAAACCCAAGGGCATTCATATGACCGATGATTTTTCCTTGCATCAGACGCACCTCACCGAAAATGCTGCTGATTTCCGCGTCCTGCCAAACAAAGTCTGTCCAGTTTTTATTTTCGTAGATGTACTTATTCACTTTTGACATTTGCGGCAAATATACAATTTAATCGCCGCATATTTGCGGCGATTAATTCAATTAATTATCGCAGACCGAGAATAAGTAGGTCATATTTCCCAATCGACTTTTGCGTTGGGATTGATATTGAAGGAGAGGAAGAGGAGAGAGGGGATGAAGGGATGAAGAAAAGACGTGAAATTAGGGTTTAAATGGCATAATGGGGACGATCTGAATTTTATCCGATCTCGAAATTAGTCCTGGATTAATGCCCGGTTTTCCTTCTGGAATGTCTTGATTCAGTTGTTGGTAATAGTCGACCCACGCAGGAAAAAAATCATTGGTTTTGGGATCCTTGAAGGTCATGGGATTTAGCTCAAAAAAATCTTTGGCGTCATTGGCCTCTTTGAAAGCGTCAAACAGCAATTCACTGCAATACCAACTGTTGTTATTCATCAAGAAAACATCGTCATAAGGATCACCAATATGCGCTTTGGCTTTCAATGCAGCTTTTGCAACGAGGGGTTGGTATTTTTCTAAAACTCTACCGACAGTGATATTTTGAATCGATGCCGTATCCCCGCTTCTTGCAAAGAAATCTTTCAGCGTGTTCACTTGCACTTTATCCCCAATGGCTTCTACTACTTTTAGGGTATCGTTGATTTTCACCACCATCGCGCAGTGAGAGAAATCTTTGCCATCAACTCCCTCTGTAACGGCCTCTATCGCATCGCACAATTCGCCGCAATTGAGATCTTGAAAGAGTAAATCTCCTTCTTGTAAAGTTTCAATATGGTCTTTAGTGTTTTGACTCTTGTTTGGTGTAGTTGCACAACCCCAAAAAAGGAGAAGCACGAAATTCAGAGAGAAAAAAGACAATGGTTTGGTCATGTTACACATGATTTTAAAGGACCTGATCAATCAATCCATAATCTCCAACGGCACACGGGCCATCAAAAGCGCGAGGATGGTTCCGCCAAGAATTACACGGTACCAGCCAAAGGCAGCGAAGCCTTTGTTCTGCAGCATGACCATCAATGT
>CANHIV010000079.1 GCA_947460525.1 Flavobacteriales bacterium | reverse complement strand
CAGCGCATCAGGAAAAGCGAGTGCCGGTGGAACCAAAGATGGATTTGTAAAATTGATCTTTGATGCCAAATACGGTGAACTTTTGGGCGCACATTTGATTGGTGCCAATGTTACTGAAATGATTGCAGAGTGTGTTGCCTTGCGCAAACTAGAAACTACTGGTGAAGAATTAATCAAAACTGTTCATCCTCACCCCACCATGAGTGAGGCCATCATGGAAGCGGCCGCTGCTGCTTATGGTGAAGTAATCCATTTGTAAGATGTCTTCAGAAAAATCCCTCATCTTGAATGCGCAACAGGTTCGTCAGAAACTGTTGCGCATGGCTCAAGAACTTTATGAAGTTCACTATGGAGCCCCTGAAATTGTCTTGATAGGGATTGATAAAATGGGATGGGAACTTGCACAAGAGCTACACAAATCTTTTGTGCAAGTTTCATCTATCCCTGCTCAATTGTGCAAAATCACATTTGACAAAAAAAACAAATCTGTTCCCCAACTTTCCATAGACATCGACCTCAAAAAGAAAAGCGTAGTTTTGGTCGATGATGTCATCAATTCTGGAAAAACCTTGATGTTTGCCACGCAGTTTCTTTGCAACTTGGATCCAAGTCGTTTGTCAGTAGCAGCGCTAATCAATCGTGAACACCGTCTATTTCCAATCAGTGCCAATGTTGTGGGATTAACACTCTCCACCAACTTCAAGGAGCATGTTCAGGTAGAAAATGTCAAAGATGGTTTTGAGGTGTATTTGATGAATACCAAGTAATTCACTCTTTTCTTTCTTCTTCAAAAAATTCGTCGCCCATACCCACAAGAAAAACCTCTTTCTTGCTGCGGGTCATCGCGGTGTACATCCACCTGTTCCATTCATATGCCGCCATATCCGGTGGAATATACCCCGACTCAACAAAGACCGCTGACCATTGTCCCCCTTGCGATTTGTGACAAGTAATGGCATAGGCAAACTTCACCTGCATGGCGTTGTAATACGGATCTTTCTGAATCAACTTTCGCATTCTGGTGAAGCCTTCGTCTTCATAATCCTTGGCCACCAAATTCCACAACTCTTTCATTTTCTCTGAAGACAACGCAGGCGTTTCTTCATAGATAGGATTGCACAATAAGATAACTTCCAACTCTGGCAATTCGGGATAATCCACCAATTCAATCACCGCTTTGCAAAAACGAAAACTTCCCCTCTCCTCAAACTGACGAATGCGCTTGATTTGAATGGTATCGCCATTGGCAATGAAACCAATGGACTCGTGTTCCTTTTGCAACCAGAAATCACTATTTCTGAGGACCATCATTCTGTCACCAGAATTGATCTCATCCTCATGACCCAAAATGCGCGTTCGAATTTGCTGGTTGTAAAGATTGGCTCGCTTATTAGAGCGGGTAATAATAATGGTGTCATCCATTCCATAAGCACTGTACATGGACTCAATCAATGGCTGAATATCACTCTCTACGCGCACCATATCTGACCAACCCTGAACGGAGAACTTGGGATAATCCGCCGATCGTTGAACGATCAAATAACGCAGCAATGTGGCATTGAATAAAATCCCCGAATCTTGCGCTTGCCGGATAACTTCCCTAAGCTGAACTTCCGCCAAGAAAAGATCGTAATTCAACTTCAGCCCATCCGCCACCAAAGCCGGGCTCTTGTCACTCCCTACTGGAGGCAACTGGGCCTCATCCCCTATAAACATTACCTTGCAACGCTCTCCACTGTATACGTGCGTAATCAAATCATCAAGCACATCACCAGAAGCCAAATCATCAAACTTAAAATTCATAGGGTCCGAACCAATCATCGAAGCTTCATCAACGATAAAAATCGTGTCTTCGCTTTTGTTCTCCTTCAATTCAAACCAAATCTTCCCGCTGCGGTCGGATCTTTTAAAATAAATCTGTCGGTGGATGGTTGTTGCTGGTTTGCCCGTATAATTGGCCAAAACCTTGGCTGCTCTTCCCGTAGGGGCCAACAACACCACTTTTAATCCGTAGGATTCCACTGCTTGCACCATGGCTTGAACAGTGGTGGTTTTTCCAGTACCCGCATACCCCTTGACCAACAATGCACAGCGAGGTTTGGATGTGGCTGCAAAACGCCCAAATACATGCAGCAACCTTGACTGCCCCTCCGTGGGTTGGAAAGGCAAAAAGGACAAGGCACGCTCTTCGAACATCTTACTTAAGGATTCACTCATCGGATCAATTTTGAATGCAAAGAACGGAAACACCAATGGATATCGTAGATTCGCGATGCAAATAAGTTATGCCCATGTTGTCCACGGATTATGCACATTCTATGCGTCTTTCACCTGAATGGTTAGCTCAAGCTGATCATTTGCATTTGGGCATTCATGTTCATTCTGAAGGCTTATTTCTTGGTCTTTTCGAGATGCATAGCAAGCAGCCCATCTGGATGATGGACATGCCCATTTTGTCGCATCAAATTGCACAAGCCTTGCAACAAGGACAATGGGTTCAGCCCTTTTTTAGAAAAGTAACCATCAGCTTTTCGGCCGAAACTTGGACCGTCATTCCGCAATCTTTTTTTGATGCGGAACAATTGTCCATTTGGATAGAGCCCACCACCAATGCTATGTTGGGGCATCAATCCATCCCTCAAGAAAACAACATTTTGATTCATCGACATAGCAAAGACATTGAACACATTGCTGCGCTTTACCCACAGGCTCAGGTCAATTGTGCCATTAAAATGTGGCTACAATTGTCTCCCCCTAGTGAGCAAAGCAACGTGCTCTTTGCCTGGTTAGAAGCGGAAAAATTGTGTCTGCAATTGATACACCATGGTCAACGCATTTTGCTGAATCAATTCGATGCCAAATCAACAGAGGACGTCCTTTACTTTATTTCTGCAGCATTGCAGCAGAATGCAGAATCCCAAGACCTTCCTATTGTTCTTATGGGCAAAGGCATTGGCGATGACTTGATAGAAACCTTGTCGCATTATTATACCGATGTTCAACTTTGGAAAACGCCATTGGGACTCCAATTGCCTCCAAGTTGCGTCCTGCCCGCACATTACTATTATTCAATTTTGATGCACACGTTATGCGCATAATCGGAGGAAAATTCAAAGGGCATCCTTTACCCGTATTGAAAAATTTTCAAGGTCGACCCACCACTGATTTTGCGAAAGAGGGATTGATGAACACCTTACATCACCTTCTGGAATGGGAAGAATCACAAGTGTTGGATTTGTTTTCAGGAACCGGAGCAATGGGAATGGAATGCTTATCGCGTGGTGCAATGATGTGCACGATGGTAGAGAAACATGCCAGCCACGTGCAGCAAATCAAAAAAAACCTCGTGCAATTTCAATTTAAAAATGCGCAAGCCATTAAAGCCGATGTGTTGGTTTGGACAAAAACAGGCACCGCGCAATATGATTTGATAATCGCCGACCCTCCGTACGAATTGCCCTCCCTATCTGAACTTCCAGAATTGTGCATCCCCTTGTTGAAAGACAACGGCATACTGGTTCTTGAACATGGCAAAGCCCAACATTTTGAACAACACCCCCATTGCTTCAAGGAAAAAAGATTTGGTCACGTGCACTTCAGTTTTTTTTCGAAATTAGCCCAATGAAGAGAATCGCCGTATTTCCAGGATCCTTTGACCCCATCACTCTGGGGCACGTGAATGTTATCGAAAGATGCGCAAGCTTGTTTGACGAAATCATCATTGGCATCGGCACCAACACTTCAAAAAATTACATGTTCCCGCTTGAGCAGCGTGTAGAATGGTGTAAAGGCGCAGTAGCCCATTTGTCCAATGTTCGCGTTGAGCAATACGACGGACTAACGATTGATTATTGTAAATCCATTGGCGCACAATTTCTTTTGCGCGGCATACGCAATGGAGGAGATTTTGAATATGAGCGATCCATCGCCCACATGAACAAATCGCTCTATCCGAATATAGAGACCATCCTTATTTTCACTGACATTCAATATGCATTTATACACTCCACCATTGTCAGAGAAATACTTCGAAATAAAGGGGATGTTTCAGCGTTCTTGCCAAAGAATATTCAAGTCTATGGTGAAGAATAAATGGTCATTGATTTTAATTCTCTTTCTCAATTGCCTCAGTTTGCCGCTGTGGGCCATAACCATTGAGGGTACTGCGACCTCCTTTGCCCAAGCGTCCGTTACACTAGAGATGGCATTGGACTTTGTCTCCATGGAAAGAAAAACCATTGCACGGTGCACCGCGGATGAAAATGGTTTTTTTCGACTTGAAAGTTCCGAAATACTTACATCCGAAACACGTGTTTTTTATATCCGAACAGGAAGATTTGAGGGTGTTTTTTATGGCAATTGTAACGGGCATTATACCATCGGCATAGCACCCATTTCCGAAGAAACCGCCATCCGGTATGATAAAATAGAATTTCCCGTGGCTTTGATCAATGGATCAGACAGTTTGCATACTTCCGCTGTTCGTTACTTTAAGAAATACGAAACTTTTCTGAACGCCCATTATTACGATTATGCGCTGCAAGAATTTTCTGGTTCAGAGACGCAGCGCGTGCAATTGCTCAAGCATTCCAAAAACAAACCTGATCTTTTTCCCACCGACCTCAATAATCGCGATAGCATTACCACTTCTAATTTTAGAAAAATGGTGCAAAATTTTCAGGACACGGTTCTCAATTCATGCGAATCACAACTGGTATTTCTTCAACAACTGCGAGATTATGACATGGCCAAAATGGAGATGGTGGCTGGAAAGAGTAAATCACAAGTTATTGCTGAATTATTCGCCAACTCGTCTATACCCCTTCATCATCCCGCCTTTGTTCAATGCGCAGAAATGATATTTTCGACGTTGTTCACACAAAACCCAAAGGCCCATTTTCTTTCTGCTCAAAAAGCTTTGCAAAGTGGCCAATTGGATAGTATTGAACTTCACTTTGCCAAATTCCCCATTATCCCCTCTTTACCCAATAGGCAATTGGCCTATGCGATATCCTTAAGGGACATGCTTTCACGCAATCAAATCCCCATTGCACTTCATGATGCTTTGCTACAGCAATTGGCGGATCGAACAACTTCTAAGGAGATAAAAAATTGCGCACTTCAACTGATTGATCAAGCCCATCACTGCAAGAAGAACGCCTTGGCTACAGATTTCACTTCGATTGACTTAAAAAGCAAACCCCATCAAGCCAAGGAATGGGAAGGAAAACTCACCTATGTGTTTTTCTATGCAACTTGGAACGGTTATGCCATGAAGCAGTTGCAAGCCACTGAGAACATGGCCAATTCCATTCAAGGAGATTTCAATGTTGTGGCTATTTGCATGGACGACAAAGAGGAATCATGGCGCAAAGCCACCAAAGGCAAGAAGTGGAAATGTCAAATGCTGTATGCTGGAAATGTCCCCGAACTTAGAGAGATCTATTGCATCAATGCACTTCCGCATGCTATTCTCATTACCCCTGACGGCAAGTATGTTCAAGATTATACCAAACTTCCAGAAGCTGGAGTTGGCGCTCAAATTGAAAAGTGGTTACTTGCTCACCCCGATCAGATAGGGAAAGGAACTTGGAAAGAAAATTAATCGCTGAGATGTCGGTAATTTTCTAAATCAAAGGTGCTGAAAAATTCATCTTCACTCATTTCCATTCCCTGTTCCAACAACTGCATCAATCGCTCTGGCGTTCTGGCGACAACATTGTCCAAAGATGATCCCGAAAAAAAGGCGTGCTCAGCGCCAATCGGTGCATACAGCGTCTTGTAGCCACAAAACAATCGCTCAATATTCACGCTACTAATGGAGGCCAAGGCCAAAGGTGCTTGATCAAACAATTCATAACTTTTAACGGAAGGATCACTTGGAAAGGACACTGCAATTCCTGAAAAATATTCTTTGTAATACGATTGTGTTCTTTGCCAAAATTCGTCACTTGTTCTTTCCATCGGATGAGGAAGAAT
>CANHIV010000078.1 GCA_947460525.1 Flavobacteriales bacterium | reverse complement strand
TCAATATCCATCATAAACGGATATGGATTCGCTCCTGCATGAAAGGCCAAATTCAAATCTTGCCCGTGGTGCAGGACACCCATCTCAAACATCCATATAAACTCCAACTCCTTTCGGCTTTTGGCTTTGTTTACTTGCTTTTGAATTCGCTCAACTTCAGCTTCCAATTCTCGATATTCCGAATGTTCTACATGATCATTAAAGACAACTTCACTCAGCGACTTTCCCAACTCTAAATCTGTCAACCATTTGGGAAATACCAACCCATCTGGATAGAGTCCCATGAGCCACTCTCCACCCATGTAGCCGCCCCAGTACCAAGACAATTCGTTGCCAATTGCGGCTTTGAGCGCGTGATTGCGCAGCGCCCTATGCGGACTGATGTAGGAAGAATCTACTTCGATACAACTTGCCACTTCAGCTGTCCAAGCTTCTGTTGCGGTGGGCAACACTGGTATAACATGCTCAATATTGGCTTTAACCGCCAATCTTCGTGCAAAGGTGGCATCCTTGGAATTGGGGACCCCATATGTCAAACCTACGACTTGCCTTTTGAAATGTTTCAACAAAGCCAAACCTGTTCTGGCATCTTTGCCACCTGTAATGGTAATGATGTGCTTGGCATTGGGCACAACTTTTTCCATGCCATTGATGACACTTTCCCAAATACCAATAAAATCTTCTGGAACAGTTGCAATGTGAATTGGCTGCTGGCGCAATGCGTAACAATTGAAATAATATTCTTGCTCCAACTGCGCATTCTTACAAGCGATCTGAATACCTGTTCGTGATTTTTTAATGCCTTTTACAATAGTGATTTCACCAATGTCCCTATGAAAATATTCTCGTGACAACAAGGCCGATGGGTTCCAAGCCAATTCAGGCGCAAGATTCGTCAGACAATTAAATGAATTGGACACCTGACCAGTCCCCTGCGACCAATACACTTTGGACAAACCCAATGTGTCATTGAGCACCCACCATTGGCTGTCAAAACATGCAACTAGATTATAAAACCCTTTAACATGATGCTTCCAATCTGAACCATGCAATGTCCATAAGTGCTCGATCAGGTCTTGGGTATTGCTGTAGTTCAAATTCTCCTCATATCTAGGCAAAATGTAGCCCGATAGTATGTAAAATCCAAAAGAAGTCTTGGTAACAGATGACCCATCCTCAGCATAGAGATGGACACCTTGATTCACATGAATCAGAGACAACTGCCCGAGTTTATCCTTATCAATTTCCGAGAGAGATAAAACCCATTTGGACATCACTTGATCTTCTGAAAAATTTCTTCTGATTCAAGAAATCCCTTCAACTTCTTGCCTGAAGCATCGAACTTTGGAAACTCGATAGGTTCACGCATTCCGGCAGGAGAGCACAACTGGTAGTTGTTGTTAATCGCAGTATCCTTAAAACGATAATTTGCACTTCTGATCACCAACCAACCTCCAACTTTCAAATAGCCATGAAGTTCATTCACCATCTTCTCGTAAGTCGCAAAAGGATAAATTGAAGACAAGTCCTCGGCATATTCCGCCTCAGGATTTTTGCACAAAACAGACAAGGCAAAAACAACGTCAAAAGGCCCATTCTCATTGATTTTGGATGGAACGCTATCAATAAATTGAATTCGCTCATCAGCGTTATTGGCAATGGCCTTTTTCCTACTGTCTGCATTGATTTCTGCACCAACAATTTTTGCATTGGGGAAATACTTTCTTAAGGATTGGCACTCCTCCCCAGTTGAACTACCAAAAGAAAGGATGGACAAGTTCGGATTTGAGATAGCGAGTTCAGAAACCGCTTGAAACAAGTCAGGATGGCGGTCGAAGAATGTGGTGGAAGCGGTCTGAATAATGCGATCAGCGGGCTGATCAAATTTCCAACCCATCCACTTGTACTTCATTCGTTTCAAGAAAAAATACAAACCCTTAAACTTTGGAAGTACCTTATTCAACTTCATTTTTACCTTTCAACTTTGTTTATTCTTCGCAACACTTGGCTCCATTGATTTGTCCCAAACATGGAGGCTTGATGCAAAATCTTACAACTTAGAAGCTCAAAGATAGTAAACAGTTTTTTAATGATCGAATGTGAATGTTTGAATTGACCCAAAGCCCAATACCAACTTGACCAAGCAGAATAGTTCCAACTCTTGATCCTTATCTGGTGATTCCATGATTCTAGAGTGCGATAATAATGGAATGTCTTGGACCCATCACTCGCCAATTTCAGTTGAACAATCAATCCCTGTTTTGTCTTTTTGAACAATGAGGACCATTGATTATTCTTCCAAAAATGACCAAAGACATACCCCCCTAGTCCAAAAAAAACAACAGTGCGTGCTTTCTCATGCATCGGCTGGACAACGTGTGCGTGATGCCCGATGATCAAGCTCCCCCCCCATTCTGCAATATCATCTGCGATTCGGATTTGGTTAGGTTCTGCGCAATGCGAATAATCCTCCCCCCAATGCAAACTCACCCAAACCTCATAACCGTCAGCACTCCATTTCTGAACTTCATGTCTTGCCATTTCAGGCTCCCAAACATTAACAAAGACATCCGGTGTAGGATGATTCTTGATATTGGTATTTGCATGAACATAGCCCAATAGGACCACTTTTTTTTCATTCCAATCCAATATCATTGGGGCACAATGCTCAGGCTTTGTTCCTGCGCCTGTGTGTTTTATATTCAAACGATCCAAAAGGGCAATAGTTCGCGCTACTCCCTCTCGTCCACCATCCAAGATGTGGTTATTGGCCAAATTGACATGGGTAACGCCCAACCACTCCAAACCCGTTTCTAATATGGAAGCATTGCAAACGTGGACAGGGCTGCTATTCTCCGGTGTGATGGGTATTTCCAAATTCGCAAAAAGCAGATCTCCATCTTCTATTATTGATTTGAATGGCGCACAAAATAGATCCAAATCTTCCAAGCGAATATCTCCACTCAGCGCAATATCCCCGACAAAGAAGACCGATTTAGATTTTGTTTTTTGGTACAGCATATCCTATTAAACTTCCCAAATATAGCATGACCATTCCACGAGGCTCAATGGAGGTAATCGTTCCAGAAAATCCGTTCACAATAACGGCCACAATAATGGCCGCTCCAATTGCCCAATTCCTTTTATTTATGACACTCGGGTGATGAACCACTTTGACATACAATTCCCTCAAAATGGAGAAGTAGGTAAAAATGAAAATCAGCAAACCTATGATTCCTGCTCCGCTTAGCAAGGACATGTAATCTGTATGGAACATCCGATTGATGCTATAGTGCTCTCTTTCATTGAACAAATTGGCTCCAAAAATTTGCTGAAACAAATCAGCATTTTCCCACTGGTCCATTACAAATTGATACTCCAAATATCGGCCTTGTTTCTCGAGATTTTCTTCAGATTCCAAATGAATGGCATCCGATCTAATCTCCAAATTCTCGACAACGCGATTCCAATAAAATGGAGACAACGCCAACAGGACAAAAAACACCACGAGTACATTTTTGAAATTTCTCAACTTATTGGGAGACAAAACCAAAAAGGTCAAGCCGCCTAGCGCAAAACCTAAAATTGCCCCGCGTTTCAAAGCCAGGCCTAGAAATATAATTCCAAAAAAAAGCGCGATATAAAAAATCCAAAGCCACCTTCTATTTAAATTTTTGTCCACCATCAACTCCTGATAGATAATGGGCGACATTAATAATATCACTGAAATATTCTTGGCCAAATTCACTCCTCCTCCACCAAAGAAGGTGTCTTCAGAACTGCCCTTATAGCCGGTCTCTCCCAATCCAAAAGCATTGGCCACAATAAAATCCAATAAAAACACAATCATTGAAATCAAAATCATTTTGTTCCATCGCTGAAAAGTGCCCGGCACATGTGAATAGTAATATCCAATAACAAATAAGAAAGTACTGATATAAATTTTGAAGTAGACATTATAGGTGGTTGAGTAGCTCGAAGAAAACAAGCCCATTACCCCCAAATAGATCAAAAAATACATCGCCCACTTCAACGCTAAATTTTGCCATACAAACCGCTTGGCAAAAAAGTAAATTGAAAAGCCTCCGATAATCATCGTTCTGAGAATTCCCGGATTCAACGTTCCTGTGAAATAAGGCGTCAATACAGTTGCAACAACATTCAGCAATGGCAAAAGGACAATAAAATTGTACTCCGTATTGGAGGTAAACAAAGAAGTTAATTTATTGTCCCTTGCTATCATCCTATCGAAACATTGAGCACATTCATATGCGCTAGTGAATGTTGACCTAGCCAATTCATCAACTTGGGCTGAACCCTAATATCTCCTATTTCACTTTGAATTTTCCAAAAGTCAGCGCCAATTGCGCCTTGGCTCATTTTACTCAAATGATAAACACCTGATGAATAAAATGTGGATACCCTCCCCGGCAAAAGTTTCCACTCCTTCATTTCCCATTCAACGGGCTGATCAAATTCCAAATAATCCACGCCATTAATGGCATTTCTAAAATGCGCGGCACGGTGTCTAACAATCTTAAATTCAAGCCCCATCAATTTGTAATGCGCGCAGATCTTTCGAATCATCCCTTGATACTCTTCAAGTGAAACAATCCCTAGCTCTACCAAAGGTTGATCTAAAAAAAGAACCAAGTTCTCATCGATCATCTTTCCTGAAAAATCGTTTCGCAAGGAGATGAAATTATTCTCGTCACAATTGGTGAAATGCGACAAGGGGTATACCGAAAAAAACTTCAATTTGTCCAGTTCAATAATAGGGTTACCCAACAACCATTTCTCCAACTTTCCTTTCCAACCTCTGGCTGACTTTGGACGCCAGACCGTTGCATCCCTCAACTGCATATCCCAATTCACAGTGCCCAATCCATCGTCCAGGGCAAATACATTTCCTTCAGCATTCCACAAATGCGCCATTGCGCAGCACCCATAATGATGGATATTCCCAATCATAATCGCATCACCTTGCTTTGCATTTCGTAAGACGCTGTGAATGAAATTTCTCTTTTTGAAAGCACTCCATACCGAATTAAACTTCCCCGGTTTTCCTGGGCGATAAATGATCTTGTTCCATTGGTCATCCGCCAATGCTAGTATTTGATCGATGTAGGCCACGGCGTCTGAAAAAACGACCAAATGAAAACGTGAAAATTTATTTTTGTAAAAGTGCCGCGCCTCAATAGCATTGATCATCTGAGTAGGATTGGCAATCAAAACAAAAAGTTCTTTCACGACTTTAATTTTTTTCTTAGTATCAAAATGCCGTGGAAGATGTTCAACACTTCAGCCATGAGAGCGGATACGGAAACGATCATCAGCCAATCCCAATCCATGAAGAAAGAAACCAAAATGCCCAATCCAAGAAATACGAACCGCATAATGATCAATTGATGCAATTCACTGTGGGCCTTGATGCTGGTGATGGTTAACTGAAAAATTGAATTGACACTGTACAATACCCCAGCCCAAAGGGCAACGATGGCCACGCTGGATGATTCCACATACTTGGGGAAAAATTGATCAAAAACATAAGGAATTCCAAAGGTTAATGGTATGGCGATGAGGGCCATTGTTCCAAATATCATCCATGCCCATCGGAAGGATGATGCAATGACCTCGTGCACCTTGCCCGACTCACCATATTTGAACGACATTTTTGGAAACAAAATACGATTAAGAAGTCCTGGCAAATTCAAAATAGCTGTATTGACATTCTGCGCTGGAGCATACAATCCTACTGTATAGGGATTGGCAAAAACGACCAAGGCGAGCCTTGGAAAAGACTTTGAAACAGTGCTCAGGTAATTCCAGATGTACAAATGGAACCCCACTCGCACCATTTCCTTTAACGCTTTCAAATTCCATTGGTACTTGACCTTGAAAGGTCGGTTCCACCAATAGCCCAGATAAAGCAGCAGGGATAAAATCGTTTGGTAAAAAATATAGCCTCCAATATTGCCATAATAAATCAATGGAATCAGGAAGATATA
>CANHIV010000077.1 GCA_947460525.1 Flavobacteriales bacterium | reverse complement strand
TAAAATAATTACTTTTGGGCCATGAGCAATTGGACAGACAACGACAACATTGAACAGGTAGACAAGAATGGGGATGATTTGCATTTGGACAAATACCCTGCGAAAAGACACGGTTGTGTCACCGCTTGGCTTTTATTCAGTTTGATTGTCACAGCTCTTGGTGCTATTATGGGACTGGGATTTTCTGATTTGATTGTAAAGCTTGACGGTGTGGAAAACATTCAATCTTCGTACTACATTTTCACCGGTGCCATTGCGCTCATCGAAGGTGTAGGACTTTGGATGATTTGGAAAAAAAGAAAATGGGGTTTCCATGTGGTGGTCATTGCAGCAATGTTTAGCGGAACGCTGTCCTACTTGGCAAGTCATGAATGGTTGTCCTTTACCTCACCTTTTATCAACGTGTTTTTGCTCTACATGATTCTTCAAATTGCAAGAGGCAATGTCACGGCTTGGAGTCAATTGAAGTAATTCGGATGTGAATTGCACTGGATTCATTGGAGTGGCGAACAAAACGGATGCTGCCTTTGATACTTTGAATTCGGGTAAAAATCCCTTTCAAACCATGTCCTTTGGATTGATGCAGAATGCCTTGAACTTGGTCGTCTGAAAGTCCATCACCATTGTGTTTTATTTCAACGTGCAACTTTCGCAGTTGTCCAGTATTATCCTCAAAAATTTGGATAGCGGCTTCTGTTGCCTGCGCATGTTTGAGAATATTGTTCAAACATTCTTGAACAATTCTGAAAAGGTTTACCTCGATAAAAGAGGAGTAACGATGGCCATCTATTTTATGTTGTAATGTTACATTTAATTGCTTGGACTCATTGATGGCAAGTACAAGCTCTTGAAGCGGAGGAATAATCCCGAAATGCTGAAGGGAGGGAGGAGAGATTCGATGGGCAATTTGTCTGATTTTCTCAATCGTTTGTTCAATTAGAAATTGTGTTTGCTCATAAATCTCTTCTTGATTTTTAAATTCTTCAGGATGGGCATGCGCATGGTTCACTTTCATTTTCAATATTGTGAGCAATGCACCGATGTCATCGTGAATGTCCATGGCAAACTGGCTTCGGTTGATCTCTTCAGATTCCAAGGAAGCCTCAATCAATCTTCTTTCAAAGTCCTTTTCGATGTGGTGTTTTTTGTCCACCTCCATATTGATCCTTTTTTTGTACGTTTCAAAAAGTCGTACAAATCCAATCACAAATGCAATGGCCAGAGCCAGTGATATCGTTAGGAAGGGTAGGATAGGGATTTCGATGGTAGTTTCCACAATGCAAATGTGAGGATGAGTTTGAAAATGATTAATGAGAGCAATTGCAATGAATACATCCAAATGGGGGGGTGAAGGATTTGATCAAACACAAATTGAAGTATAATATTGATGTTGAAATAGAACAATATGCCAACATTTACTACATCAAACGTATAGTCATCCATTCTATCAGGTGACCGCAATACTTTATGAATGATGTGCCGCAGGGCATAACAAACGAAAATCACATTCCCTACATTTCGAGTGGAAAGAAATTTTATCTCTGTACCCATCTCAATGGCCATGAAGCCAAAGAATAGAATGCCGGATAAAATGATGAAGTTCCAACGCAGCAGAGAATGATGGAAGTACAAATAGTTCATCAAAAGGAATTCGTAGCCCAACATGGACCACATCCATAGATTACGCTCTGTTACTTCGGGCCAAAAAAAGTAAGTGGCCAATCTGAAAAGGGCTTGCGTGAAAATGAAAATAAAAATGATTCGACAAATACGGGTTTGTCTACTTCTACTCAACCATAGAAAAGATAACACAGGTATCCAGTCCATGATGAGTGCAGCTTGCTGTATGGTGGAGTTAAGCGGCTCCTAAATGTTTTTTACTGAGGTAAATCTACTTCAAAAGTGGTCCCTTTGTTGACTGCGGAGGTAAAAACAATGCTTCCATGATTGAGAGGCACAAACTCTTCTGTAATAATTAAACCAAGACCGCAGCTCGGTTCGCCTTCTGTACCCTTTCTGCTAATATTTTCGCCGTATTTGAAAAGGTTGGGACGCATGTCATCGGGAATGCCAATTCCACTGTCGCTGACTTCAAAATGAATCCCCTCAGACGCTTTGCTAGCCGAAACAAAAATGTGACCGGATGCTGGAGTGAATTTAACGGCATTGGAAACCAAATTGCGCAGGATGCTGGAAACCATTTGTTCATCGCCGGTCATAAGCAAACTTTGCGGTACATGAATTTGAAAATCTATTTTCTTGCTATCGGCTTGCGCTTTAAAAGGGGCCAATGTTTTATGCATGGACGCACTCAAATCAAATTCGGTTTTTTCAACCTTCATCATGCCTCGTTGAATTTTAGACCAATTCAATAAGTTCTCCAATAGTTCATGTAAATTCTTAGTTGAGGTATGCAACAAGGCGGAGTATTGAATCAATTCTTCTTTGGAGAAGTTATAGGCGGCATCGCTCATCATACCGGTCATTTGAATGAGGCCTGCCAATTGACTTTTAAGGTCGTGAGAGATGACAGAGAACAGCTTGTTTTTTGTGTCAACTGCTTTTTTTAAATCTTGTGACAAAGTCAATTGCTCAGTTACATCCCTCCCAATTGCATACATCTTTTGAAAAACCGGAGAGAAGGAGGCTCTCCATTCCACCCAAAACATCCTGCCATCTGTGTCAATATGTTTTCAAATCGACCCATTGCTAGGCCCGCCTGTAATACGTTGGATGTAGCGATACATGACCATTTGTGCATCTTCTGGCGTCATGAAATCTGTGAATTTTTTACCTTCAAAATGCATGGTCGGATAAAGGAATTTCTCCTCCCAAACTTTATTCACCTGAAGCAATGTGCCATCATCTGATAACAGACAACAAAAGTCAGGACATATCGAAAAAAAGAAGTTGATTTCAGATTCAGTAGCCATTATTATAAATTATTCTCCGAAGTTACAGGAATTCAACGCAGATAATTTTAGTATTTGTACTAAAAGTTCAAATTGCAGTATTTATTCTAATTCACTGCAATTGCTTTAATCGTGTATAGATGTGCGTGATGATTTGCTCAGCACGGTAATTTCAAATTCGTATTTTAAAGTTTATTATTTTCTATAATTTTTCATTGGCTAAATTGGCCAATTCACTTCTTTCTCCTTTGGCCAATGTAATGTGACAATACAAAGGGCTCCCTTTTAATCTTTCTATGACGTAACTTAATCCATTTGAGTTTTCATCCAAGTATGGGGTGTCAATCTGCCGAACATCTCCAGTCAAAATCACCTTGGTGTTTTCTCCTGCTCTGGTAATGATGGTTTTCACTTCATGGGGGGTAAGGTTTTGCGCTTCATCGATGATAAAAATGCTATTGGTTAAACTTCTCCCGCGAATGAAGGCCAATGGCGCAATGGTTATTCTTCCTTGCTCCTGCATTTCATCGATCCATCTTCTTTTTTTCTCATTTTCACTAAATTGATTCTTAATGTAGTTGAGGTTGTCAAACAAGGGTTGCATGTATGGATTTACCTTTTCTTGGGCATCGCCCGGAAGGAATCCAATTTCTTTGTTGCTTAAAGGAATGATGGGACGAGCCAATATGATTTGCTCAAATAGATTTCTTTGCTCAAGCGCACCGGCTAGAGCGAGTAAAGTTTTTCCTGTTCCTGCAACGCCTGATATCGTGACCAATTTGATATCGGGGTTCATAATGGCGTCCATCGCAAAAGTCTGCTCTGCATTTTTTGGCTTTATTCCACAAGCATATGTTTTGTCTACCCTATAGATCAATTGATCTTTTTCTGAATAAAAAGTAAGCACACTGGATTCGTTGTTTTTAAGTATATAAAAATGGTTGTTGATTCGCTCTTTGCCCAGTGCAGCTACTTTTGTGTGATTGCCAGTTTGATATAGTTTTCGGATAATAATAGCATCTGCATTTTCAATTGTTGTAATGCCTGAGTAGGCGATCATTTGGTCATTGACTTTACCGTGCTTGTAATCTTCAGCCTGAATCTCGAGCGCCTTGGCCTTCAGACGTAAGTTGATGTCCTTGGAAACCAAAACAACTTTTGTTTTGGGGTATTTGTACTTTAATTCAATAGCGACATTTAATATCAAGTGATCATTTTTGGCACTTGAGAAGATTCTGGTGGCATCTTCTTGCAATTGAAAATCCGTTTGCATTTGTATTTTCAATCGGCCACGTTTCCCATTTTTTATCGGAATCCAATCATTTAAGGTATACTTCTCAGAGAGTTTGTCAATAAATCGAATGCACTCTCGGGCTTCGAAGTTTTTAATTTCATTCCCAACTTTGAATTTATCCAATTCCTCAAGAACGGTTATCGGAATAACCACATCATTTTCCTCAAATTTCACCAAACTGTGATGATCATGCAACAAGACGGATGTGTCGATTACGTAAATTTTCTTTTTGTTAGAAACAGCCATTTTTTTTTTGGAAAGTTAAACTTTGGCTTTTCTCAGCATGAGGTGAACTGAATGGATTTATTAACCTTAAATGTTTACAAATCAAAGTATTATGTTATCATCTCTAGAATATTAAGCCAACTTTAAGTAATAATATCTTTCTGAAAACTGGGTTGCTGTTGCTGCAAAACCCCTAGCCATACACTTAGACACCCTTCCACTTCGGGCGAGTAATTATTGGCCCTTCAGAACCAAGTCCTCCATTCCAATCCTTCCATTTTGTAGCACGTTGTAATCAATGGTTTTTTTGAATGAAGGATGGCGGAACTTGTCCGTCTTCTGCCAAAGATCCCAAGCGGTGGTTGGACTGCGCTTGTAGTTGGCTATCCAAAGGATAATCTTTCCTTTGTATTTCTTCTTGAGGTATTTGTGGTAATATTTCTCCTCACAATAAACGATAGGGTACACGCCAATGGCCGATCGAATGGTTTCCATAAACAGGTCGATGTTCCTTTGCGCAATCTCATCTGTATACAAATGCCGTTGGTATTCAATATCCACAACCGGAATCAGCTGTCCTTTCTGAGGTTGCGCTTTTTTCAAGAAGTAGTTCGCTTGGTCTTTTCCATTTTTGTTGAAACGCATGAAGTGATAGCCGGCATAGGGAATGCGCAGTTGATTCAGATGTTCGCGATAATCGGCAAATCTGTTATCCGTAAAGTGGGTTCCCTCTGTTGTTTTTAAAAAAACAAAATCAGGACGATTTTCTCCCTGCATTTTGCTCCAATCGACGGAACCTTGGTGGTGGCTGATGTCTATACCCCAAGCTTTTTTTGCCTGCGGATGCCGAACAATATCCTTTGCCTCATTCTTTATAACAGGAGCGGGGGGAGGGGTCAGTGTATAATCATAGGCTATCCAGCAAGCTGCGGCAATCAATAGGAAAAATAGAATCCCCAATGTTCTCCAAACGTATTTCTTTGCCTTTTGATAAGCCATGTTGAATTGCTTTTTGTATCCAATTATTAAAAACGAAAATACAAAATCTTCATCGTTGGGGCGCCTGCCTTTTTGCCTTCGGCTTCAAAGGCACTGCGCTGTACGCTGCTATTCCTCAGCGCGCATTTCATGCGCCCTTCCGGGATATCCGCTACCATCGCTGGCGCGGGTCTAGCCTCATTTTTCGTCATATTTTCTGACCTAAGTCATTTTTATTTTGTTAAATCGTGAACAATAAACGTTTGCGCTATTTTGGCCAGCAGCTGCATCGAACAATTTGAACAAGTGGGGTGTTTTCTTTGTGTTTTTGTCCAGCTTGAGTTTCCCTCATGTCTTGGCCATGATTCGATTTTATAAAAGAAGCACAAGAGTAATTGTTTAAAAAAAGTACGGTGATATGCATTGGTCCAACTCAGAAATTAATCAGCTAGAACAGCGGTACAGAGCCAATCTGATCAACTCCGTTGGTGGATTCAAATGTTTGCACTTGGTGGGTACGCAAAGTGAAAATGGGAATTTGAATCTCTCATTGTTTAGTTCGTACTTCCATTTGGGAGCGGATCCCGCGTTGTTCGGCATTGTGGTTCGTCCC